>JAOUJW010000036.1 GCA_029882975.1 Gammaproteobacteria bacterium | reverse complement strand
TGATCCGCCCGCCCGGTGTTCGTCCCGCCCGGTGATCCGCCCGCCCCCTGGTATCCGCCCCCGCTAAGATTTATCCACGGTTTCCACAGATCCGCACGCAGTGCGGGCCGAGACGACCGAAGCCCTTACAAAAGGGCGTAGGCCAAGCGAGGTGAAATCTGTGGTAACAGTGGGTAAATCGTTTTTCCAGCAATGGTCAACTAAAAAACCAGGACTTGCCTCAAAATCGCCCCCATGCCAAAATCCGAAAAGAGAGCAGAGAAAGAACGAAGGCGGGATAGGGATCGTGTCGTGCAAATGCTTCGCATTTCCCCTCACAATCCCCTCCCGGTCCTGCGGACACCCCAGCCTACGGCTGGCCTCGCTCCGCTCGGATGTTAACGGCAGCGGTTCAGACAGCGATCCGGTGCCAAATGACGGGAGAACACATTGAACAAATCCAGCGCCCTCTACGTGCGCATCACCGAAGAAGAGGCCGAACTGTTTTCACAGTACGCCGAATCCGTAGGCGAAACCCGCTCGCGCATACTGCGCAAAATCGTTCGCGAATTGATCACCGAACAGCCCGACCTGGTGTCGGCTGAATTGGCCGTATTCAAAACCGCCCTGCGTCAGCTTTCCGGTGCCACTACCAATTTGAACCAGCTCACCCGTGCGGTGAACTCAGGCAAGGTGCCCAAACGAATGACCGAAGAAAGTTATTGGAAAGGATTACGGGCGGAGGTCAAATCTTTATCAAAAACGCTACGTCAGGTCATGGATGCGACTGCTACCCGTTGGGTGCCCAAAAAGGATGATGCGTGAAAATAGAACAATCACTCGCTGCACTTGAACAAGCGCTGATTGATGAACATCGCAAACCCAAGCGAGGCAAGGACGACCGCGCTCCCCGATCTCGCGAAGGTGCTCAACGATTAACCAACAAAGCACGCACTGCTTACCACACCATTAATGGGACACCACAGGCCATTCTTCGTATCACCTCATACGGTCGAAACAGGGAGCACGTCACTGAACATGCACTCTATATTTTCCGCCGCGCTGGCGAACTTGAGAACGAACTGGGTGAGCGCATCACCGATCCGGGCCATGTCCGGGATGTTATCAACGAGTGGTCTACCGACTTTGAGGTGTCTGGCGAAGATCAGCAATTGAAATACAAGATCGCGTTTAAGATCAAATTGGGCCAAAACGTTGCTGCATTAAAAGACGAGGTGCGTGAATTTATGCAGGCGAATTACCCCGATCTTGCCGTTCGCCTGGATAGAGGCCGCAGCAAAAACACCAAAAATACGTTGTACGCCACCGTGCGTTGCCGGGAGCCAGACGGGCACTTACCCAATAAGAAGGCAATGGGTGATCAGGTTGCAGAACGATTTCCAAAATCCAAGACCGAGATCACCACCGTTAAACCCAAGGAGCTGCGTGAATCCCTTAACATGATATTGAGCACACCGGAGGGCACCGATCCGGAAGTGCTGAGAGTTGTGGCGCGCGAATTTGCGCGTGAGACCTTTGGTGAGGACCATCGTTATGTGATGGCGCTGCATACCAATACGGCGCACCCGCATGTGCATTTGTGCGTGAAATTGCGCAATGAACAAGGCATTAAACTGGACCCTAAAAAAGCACAGCTTCAACGCTGGCGACTGCGTTACGCCGCTCTGGCCAGGGAACATGGCATTGAGATGGAGGCCAGTTATCGTTCGGAGCGAGGTATTGGTATGAAAGCCCAAAAGTCGCCGCTAGTGCAGGCCCGCCGACGGCTGCGACCGAAGTTGGTAGTCCATATAGAGACGGCACCTGGAGACGATCACCGTACCCTCAATACACTAATCCGGGGGGTATTTCGTCGCCAACATCCGGAACTCACGGTTCAGATCGATCAGGGGCAATACAAAAGCAATCAAAACCAACTCACTGTTTCCTTGCGTACCCAGGAAGCCAATGGCGTTTTGCCGGACGAAAAAATGATCCAGTCATTGTTTCGCGAACGGCTCCCCGGTTTGCCTGTCCGGGTAAAAACCGTGAATCCTAAGGAGCAGCTACAGGGGAATGAGAAAGCCGAAATTATGGTGGATCGCCTGCTGCGTCAGGAAGTGAAACGGGAGTTACAAGGACAAGGCGAGAGTGCGCGCAATCTCCAGCCCTGGAAAGTGGCCATGGTGAAAAAAAATCTCAAGGAAAAGGCGGAGTTTGAGGCTGCTGCGAAAATCCTGCGAAATCTTGCCCACGGCCACAGTGACGACCCGAATAAACAAAAAGAGTATATCGCCTTGGCCGTGATTTCTGAAAAACACGCTCGAACATTACCTGAGCCGAAAACACGAATGGAGAAAATCGTCGAAACGGTGCGCACAAAAAACCGTGGCCAGGAAAGAGATAGCGGTCCTGAATTGGAAAGATAGTTTAGAAGTAGATGGTCACTTAATCCATACTATTCCAGGTACGTATGGCGGCACATATTGCGTCTAGTCGCGATGATAAATCGAATGTCTCGGCGATGTTATCTTTTGATAAATGGGGAATCACTCGCTCTGCTAGTAAGGGTTTTTTCTTTTCGTAATGCTTACCTTTACCCTCTTCCATGCTATCTAAGTAGTCGAAGAAATTCTCGTACAGTTCAACCTGCTGGGGTGTCTGATCTAATCCAAGCAGCTTTTCAACGGCTTTGGCGGGAATATAGTTTTCGATTTCTTTACCAATCGTAACCCATGCTGTACCGTTGTTTTTAGTGACTTCTTCAACAATGCGGCTCTTAGTATCATTTATATCGTCAGCTTCGGTTCTTTTGTCACTGTCTATAATGACAATGGCATTTGAGTTCACGTTTAATATCGACACACTGTCTTTAGCTAATTCTGGTTCATCGCTAGACAGGTGGGATAATAATCGACCGCCGTAAAATACACATTGATAGTGCGTTCCTTCCGACAGTTGGCCGTCTGACCATTGTTCTATCCATCTGTTAAGGTAGATTCGGTCAGAAGGGCCTTCTACCCAAATAACGCCATTGGACTGTAGTATATCGCTGGCTCGAATGTCTAAATCGTCGAGTATGCCCTTATTTTCCACATACGTTTTTACAGATTTACACTTTGCCTGTTTACCATCACGCGTAACGTGAAGAATTTGAGCGTCTTGGTGTTTACTAAACATATCGATTTCGATATTCGAATGTGTCGTCAGGAAAATAGTGCAACCTTGTTCTGTTGCTTTTTTTGAGAGATAGCTGAGTAGCCGCCTTAATAAAGCAGGGTGGAGGTTATTTTCCAGCTCTTCGAAACCGAAAACGTAATCAGATAGATCTTTTTTTTCGACTTCGGGGACAAGGTGAATGTACACAAGGACTAGTATAATCGTTTTTAGACCGCTTCCCTGTTGGGATAGTGGAACTCTTCCGTTCTCTTGGTCAAGGAAAACTTCCCACGAGCCATTACCCCATCGTTGAGAGGTTATGTTGATAAATTTGGCATCTGGTTGAAGTATTTGATTTAGATCGTTAAGCAGATGGACTTGGACAAATTCATGCGGTTGTTCCTGGAGATTGATAAATCCTTGAATTATTCTCGTTGCATTATTTCCATGACCATCAACATCAAATGTATTGGAGTCGGTCTCAGGTATAATATTCCGTTCCGCATATATTCGTTTAAAACTTTTCGAATGAAAAGGATTTGTTATATTTTCTGTGAGCCTAGATAGTAGATTTCCTGCGGTTTTTAAGGAGATTAAAGGTTGATAACGTCCGTTCTGTTCTCCTATATTTATAAATCGGTCATCTTGATTAGTGTGTAAATACCATTTTAGTTTTACCCCAATGTAGCAGCTGCCGTAATTCCAATCGTTACCCGTTGGTATTGAGTCTGAATTACGGCCTGGTACAAATACATTCTTCAACTCAGCTTCTTTAAGTGGTCCCTCTGCAATGATTTCGGGTGATTTGTGGTTGTTCCAAAATGTCTGAGGAAAATCCAATTTGTTGTTTGTTATACGTTCGATGAGATCTAATAAGGTAGATTTACCGGAGTTATTCCGACCAATGATCAAATTATCGTCAAATGACCGTATACATTATGTGAAGGCCAAAATAGCACAAATGTATTTTGTGGAACTGAAATCGCAAAAAGAAATTGCCAACTTAGTTAATAAATCTAAAAGTGCGGTGAATCGAATTATCAATGACTTTAAATCTGGGCAAGATGAAATGGTGACAATTTATATAAATACGCCCAAATGTATTGATTTAGAGCACCAGGTGATGGAGAAGCTAGGTTATCATGTAGAGAAGGTTCGAATTTCAAGTGGAGTTGGGATACGCAAGAATTTGCATAATGTTTCCGTTGTAGGTGCTGAGGCGTTTATAGATGCGTTGCTGGACATGGATAAAGGTGAAGTAATTGATATATATGTCAGTTGTGGATCAACTACACGCGCACTGATTGACTGCTTTTTAATGCATTTGCAGCATGATGATAAATTGAAAAAATCTCTTAAAGACACAAACATCAATATATATCCGACAGCGATTTTTGCTGGGTTTAAAGTTAGCCAGGCCATGCCTATTTACAGTTCGTTAAAATTAGCTAAGGGTATGGAAAGAATATTGAAAAACGATAAGGTTTCAACGTTTCTTTCCGCTTTACCAAATAATTTTGCAACAGCTACCGAGCATGAAAAAAGCATTCTATTGAGGTATCTGGGATACAAAGTATTTGAGCCTAAGCTGAGTAACAATAATATATTCTTATTGGGTGTAGGGTCAGCTAGAGGAAAAGACTACGTAGAACTTGCGACCAGAACGGGCATTTTACCCAAGCAGAATAACATTTTTTCTGAAAAACAAGCCGAAATTAATTACCAACCATTTTTAGAGAACGGTGACTTGTGCGAATACTCTGGAAAAATTGAAGGATTAAGGATGGATCAATTGCGCGAATTTGCAAAGCATGGAAACAGCAAGGTGATTTTGGTGTTTGGCGGAAAAAATAAGAGTATATTAACGCGAAGCGCGTTAGGCCGAAGTGACTTTTACAATGTGTTATGTACAGATATGGATATTGTTCAAGAAATAGTGAATTTTGATGATTCACGAAATCGAATAGAGCGCGTGACTCACTTGTCGTCTGCTTAATATGTATGTTTGGAGGTTCCAATGGAACCTCTTTACTTGCTGCCAATTGGTCCTTCCTTATTTAACTTCTGACTGAATCGACAGGCTACAACCACATATCACTTAAAGTATATTTGAGGTTTTCTTAACCTCTCTAGGCAATATGGTACTAAAAAACACAATATATATTGTATCGTATTACAATATAATATATATTGAGTTTTTTCGTATCGCATATTGAAGAGGTTGTAGAAATAATGATGGCTGATCAAAGACTTGGGCAGCTCATCGAAATGGAAACGTTAAATCAAAGAGAAGTGGCCGCATTGGCCAAAGCGGGTTTGGCTATAAAGGTATATTTAAAGCCAATAAAGAAACGAAGTAAAACATGGTACTGTTGTCATTTTGTGGTTGAGTCTATTCGTTATAAGAACAACAAGCAGACTCAGTTGGTCACAATGAGAGGGGATACCTGGATGATGTTCGATTTGAATCGAGCTATCCAACATATAATGAAGATATTTCCGACAACGGACTCAATTGAGTTGCAATTGCCTCGCAATATGGAAACAGGAGACGGGAAAGAAGAATGAAAAAGGCCATAATAACAACAATATTAACCACAGCCGTGTTGTCGCAAAACGCGTTTAGTGCGCAACCGCAAAGCACGCGATTTGGCGTGGGTGTCAGTGCTGCTAATTTTACCGTTAACGATCCTGACGGTTCCACGGGGGATACTAGTTTGGGATATTTGAGCGGCTTGATGGTTACACCGCTCAGTCGTAACCATCCCTACATCCGAGTATTTAGCGAGTTAAGCTACCGTCGTTTTACTCTAGAGCCTGGCGTTAATACCGTGGGCCAGCAAGTCACCAGCTTGTCACTGAGTGGTATTGCTCAGCACGCCTTTAACGTTTCGCAGACGTATCGACCCTGGGTCGGTCTCGGTTTTCAGGCGGGTCTCAATGATTATAAAAACCGCCACACGGTCGATGGCGGTGGTTTTTTGGATCAGCAATACGCTGATCGCAGTCAGACCTCATTCAACATCCTGTTGAATGCCGGTTTATCGTTCAAGCATGTTGCTTTCAATATCACATACCATTCGCCGCTCGATGACGGCATTGAGGGCGTTCAATTACAAATGTTCTATCTGTTTAAAGGGGAGATGTTTCGATGAGTGTACGGTCGCAGTTATTGTTGTTGAGCCTTCTATTGATCCTGCCGCAGTTTGCTTTTGCGGCGGATGTAATCAGCAGTTTTTTGGATCGCATCGTGGAGTGGTTGACCGGCACACCCGGTAAGGCCTTAGCTACCATCGCACTGGGGGCGGTGTTTATTGTCACCATGTTTACTCAGCATTTGGATTGGCGCAAAGCGTTGTGGGTTTGTGTTGGTGTGGTGGGATTGATCGGTTCGGCACAAATGTATAAGTGGACCGTTGGATGAAATCGGATCCACTGTTCAAAGGTCTGACACGCCCGGCGCTACTGTTCGGCATGCCGTTTCAGTTTGCCCTTACGGGTGTGTTTCTAAGCATCGCGATTGGGGTCATCAGTGGTTATCTTATTTTTCTGCCCGTTGGCTTGGGACTTACTTGGCTGATAGGCACAGACTTGGGTTCACGCGATAAGGATTTGATCAATATTGTGTTGGTCAAGATAAGCAAGACCGAGCGTGGCGTTTTTTCGGGCCATTCTTCTTATAAGCCGGATTAAAGAGGGTTTTCATTTTTTGCAACGGGGGCTGTATGTTGTTTCACAAGACACGTCAAAGCAAAACTAAGAATTACGAAATTGACCAATCAGAGAAAACTGCTTCGACCCATATTCCTTATACCCACCACTATGACCCCTACACAATACAGGCGACAGGGGGTCAGTTGATCCAGTTCATTCGAGTCCAGGGTATTCCTACGGATACCCTGGATGATGAATCGATTGAGCAGAAAAAGGATTTTCGCAGCACCTTACTGCAAAACATTGCAGATGATTCTATTGCGGTTTACAGTCATTGTGTACGGTCACGTTCGGATGAATATCCCGATGGCAACTATACACCTGGCTCTTTTTCAGATCGACTCAATGACAATTGGCAACAACGCTTAAGGGATCGTACCAATTACGTCAATGAATACACCCTGAGTATTGTGATAAAAAACGACAGAGGCTTTGTTTCGCGTGCCCTGTCTTTTGGTAAAGATCGTAAGAGCCGACGTGAACACTATCAACGCTTGGCCAAGAAGCTGGATAACGTGACTCAACTGTTGGTTTCCGGGTTGCAGAGTTATGGCGCTGAACGCCTTAAAGTCGTTGGTGATCCGATTAGCGATAACACCTCTGAGCCTTTGGCGTTCCTGCATACATTGATCAACGGTTATTCCTGGCCGCTGGCTCTGCCACACATGGCATTGAGTCAATACCTGCCTACGTCCCGATTGTTCTTCCAGGGTGAAACCATGGTGTTTCGCTCTCCGGTGCAGGATCGCTACGGCGCACTTCTTTCGGTGAAAGAGTACAGCGAAAAGACATTCCCAACGATGATGGATCAATTGTTGCGCATTAAGCACGAATACATTCTGTGCCATAGCTTCCAGTTCATTGAGCGCCAAAAAGCGCTAAAGATGATGGATGAGCAGCAAACGTTTTTCGAGCAAGCCGAGGATTACTCCGAATCCCAAAAAGAAGAAATTTCCCTGGCCATGGACGATGTACAGTCGGGCCGTGTGGGGTTGGGATACCAACAATTTTCGATTCTGGTCTTAGCAGACAACGAACAAGGCCTGAGCGATGCGATCACAGAGGTACAAAAGTCTCTGGCTGGGTTGGCGTTGGTGCGCGAGGATATGAATTTAGAGGCCGCGTTTTGGGCGCAATTACCGGGCAACGCTTCGTACCTGGCCAGACGTAATCCAGTGACTACCAATAACTTTTCCAGTTTTGTGTCCTTGCATAATCAGCCCATTGGGCGCTTGGACGGTAATTTTTGGGGTGCGGCAGTGTGCCAGTTAGAAAGCATCAGCGGTGCGCCGTACTACTTTAATTTTCACGAGAAAAGCAGTTCATCGTATCAACCGGGCGAACACCTGATTGGCCCGCCCAAAGCGAACACCAATATCTTTGGGCAATCCGGTGGTGGTAAAACCTTGTTGATGAATTTCTTGGTCGCCATGAGCCAGAAATACAAACCTCGCACTATTTACTTTGATAAAGATCGAGGCGTGCAATTGCTGATCGAAGCCATGGGCGGCGATTACCATATTATCAACCCAGACCAACCCGGTTTTATGAATCCGTTGCAATTGCCCGATACGCCGTATCACCGGCAGTTTTTAGCTCAATGGTTAGCGACCCTTTTGACCAGCAACGGGGAAACATTAGGGGCAACCGACGTGGATCGAATCCACAACGCCGTGGAAGGCAGCTATAAAATGCCATTGGAAAAACGGCGTTTGAGTTTGGTCGCGCCTCTGTTTGGCACAGGCACCGCCGAGTCGTTGGCCGGTCGGTTACGGCCTTGGTACGGCAATGGACCCAAAGCTTACTTGTTCGATAATGCCACCAACCACGTGTCCATGGATGGTTGCGTGGGTTTTGATATGACCTATCTATTGGAGGACGCCAGCGTGCGTTTGCCGGTGAATCAATATTTACTGCACCTAGTCAAACACAGCTTGGACGGTTCACCGACGATCATTCCAATCGATGAAGGTTGGGCGCACTTGAAAGATCCGTATTTCGCGCAAAATCTGGAAGACGATTTAAAAACCATCCGTAAAAAAAACGGCATGATTATATTCACGACTCAAGACCCGGACGACGCAGCCGGATCAGGGATATTACGCACCGTCATTCAGCAGACGGCGACGAATATATTTCTACCCAATAACCGGGCGAACGAACAGACCTATAAAGCGTTTGGTTTGACCGATCACGAAGTGGCGTTAATTAAGCAGCTCAACCCCGAAGAACGCACGTTCCTGATTAAGCACGGTAACGATTCGGTGATTGCCAAGCTGGATCTAACAGGGATGGAAGAGGTGATTTCTATCCTCAGCGCCAGCGAACAGAATCTTCGCAAGTTAAAACAACAGGAGAAAACCCCATGCGTGGTTTAGTTTTATTATTTTGTTTGATGTCGATGTCGGCTCAAGCGGGCGGTATGCCGGTTTTTGATCCATTGAATTGGATTCAAAACAAATTGAACGCATTAGAGAACACGTTAACTCAAATGAATACACGAATAAACAATCAGACTCAAATTATACAGATCCGCCAAAAAATACGTCAGTTGGAACAAATGGAACGCCAGTGGAAACAGGTTCAGCGCCAGTATGAAGCGCTTTCTGGGAAAAACGGTTACGGCCAATGGCTGAATGGTCCAGCGCGTCTGCTAGACCCTAGTTATAAACCAAAAGACATCAACGATTGGCGACGTATCTTATCTACTGGTAAAACCCACAGTAAGATTACCAAAGGTAATTCCGATAATGATTGGAATGGACCGGCCTACACTAACCCTTACTCGGTGCTCCCCAGAGACAAAGCGTATCCACGCAACCCAAATTCGCGCCGTGCCTGGCAAGAGGAACAACACGCTTACAAAACCGGCGCGGTGAATATGACGGCGCGACAAATCTACGCAACAATAGAAGATCGGCAAGAAGCGATTGACGAGATATTGAAGCTGGCAGATAACGCTGAGACCATGAAACAGGCGATGGACATCAATAACGTATTTTTGTCCGAACTCAACCGCAACATGATTGAAATTCTGCATTTGCAAGCGACTTTGGCGCAAATGCAGTCGGCGGGACAGCAGGGACAAGTGGAGCGGGAGCGTGGTGATGCGTTGTTTAATCGTTATTAGTCTTGTAGCGAGCGTACTCTACGGTTGCGGTTTTCAGGATTTGAAATCACCGGAGTTGAGCGGTCCTCTGGTCCCTGTCAATGATCCTTGGGAGCCGGTACATAAGCCACAACGTCCCAATTCTTTGCAACCGGGCGGTCACTCATGACCAAGGACGGTCAATATTTAGCGAACGTCAAAGCTGCCGAAGGCCCATTGCAAGCCGTGTTGAACGATCTGGACGAAGGATTGCACGAATACGTATTCAACGTGTTTACGAATCTTGTTAACACCTATGACGGTGTGATCACCGCTTGCGGTATATTGTATTTAGCTTTTTACTTTGCCGGTATCATGCGGGGTGTCATTCAGCCGTCTGTTAATGCAGCCACCATACATATTGTCAAATTCATTCTGATATTTAGCGTGCTCCAATACTGGGAAGATTGGACCGAAGAGTTGTATTTGTTGTTCACCAACGGACCTGGTCAAGTGATTTCTGCCATCACAAGTTCTATCGGGTTTCGTTTTCAGGGTACGTCCAACATCAATGCCGGAGCCGATATTCTTGCCGTAAAAGGTTTTCGTACCTCTACCATATTGTTCGAAAAAAGCGGATTTACCCCCTTGTTAATGGGGGCCGTGGTGGCTGGTTTTACGGTCGTTGTCGTTGGGTATTCGGCGTTACTGATCGTGTCTGCTAAATTGGTTGTTGCCGTACTGTTGGGTACAACACCTATATTTATGCTTTTTTTGTTATTTGAGAATACGCGAGGATTTTTCGAGGGTTGGTTACGGAATTTGATGACCTATATATTCATTCCCATACTGCTTTATGCGTTGCTGGCCGTGTCGTTGCTTCTTATGGAGCGTCCATTAGATGCAATTCAAAACGATGTTAATGCATCGGCACTGACGTTTGGGTCACTGTTAGGGTTTGTTTTTGTGGCATTTATCACTATTGGTTTGATTCGACAAATTAAGGGTATTGCTTCATCTATTGGCGGCGGTTTTGTTATGGGTTCCATGAACCTCAGAGAATATACCAGCGGTTCGGCTCACGGCATTACTAAAACTTACAATCGGTGGAGAGCCAAAAAAGATCAAAAAAAGGATAACTAATGAGTAAATCATCTCCCTATTATAAAACAGCAAACGACTGGAATTATGATGTTTATGAATCGGCGTTGGTTACACGTAATCGATACTATTTTCTCTCCATCCTTTTCGGTCTCATTGCCTTGGCCTCTGTGTTGGCTGTGGCCGCCTTGTTACCGTTAAAAGAGAAAGAACCGTATCTTCTGGAACGCGATAGTTCTGGCATGGTAAGAGAGGTGCGACCACTCGACATGACCCAGTACACGCCAAACGAAGCGATGATTGAATATTTTGTGTCTCGATACATACTGGCCCGCGAGCGCGTGGATGCACGCGACCTGGAATCCAGGCACAAAGAAGTCCAAGCGTTGAGCGACGTTGAGGCATCGAACGAATACGTACATTGGATAAAGAAATCACCACGCAGCCCATTGCGAACGTATAAACAGGGCGAAACACGGACCGTGTATATCACCGCCTTGAACCATTTGAACAAAAAAGCGGTGCATGTGGAGTTTGAGACAACGGACAATCTTCACAAAACCACTAAAAAACGCTATTGGGCCGCGGTATTGGACTTTGAATTTGTGAACTTGCCGGACGACAGCGAGTTTCGGTTTGATAACCCTTTGGGTTTTCAAGTCACCAAGTATCGGAAAAATCAGAAAGTAATTAAAGGTAGGGAGATAGAACAATGATAAGCAACACAACGTGGAAATACCTGTTATTACTGGTTTCCATTACTTTGGCCTTACCCGTTTACTCGGGCAGTGATCCTATAGCGGGAGGGGCAGATCACCGTGTGAAAATAGTTCCCTATCACCCCACTGATGTGACCCATTTGCTAGGACATTACAATTACAACATCATTATCGAGTACGCCCCGGATGAATTGATAACAAAGGTCGCTGTGGGTGATTCGACCGGTTGGCATGCCGAACCGCTGGGCCATAGGTTGTCACTTAAGCCTTCAAGACCGGATAATACGACCAATATGTTTGTTGCAACAAATAAACGCAATTACAACTATGAACTTATTGCTCGCAAGACAACAAATCCTCGTGATAAGCGCATTACGTATTCAGTGAAATACACTTACCCGGAAGAACAGTTGGCCAAAGCATCTAGGCAACAACAATTATTACTCCAACAGCAAAAACGCCAGAAAGTTAGACATACTAAGCAAGGCCTTTCCGCAACGAATCTTAATTTCAATTACCATTTTAGTGGTGATCAAGAAACCGCACCGATTCAAGCATTCGATGATGGTACATTCACCTATTTTAAATTTGCCAAGAACAAGCCGTTACCCGCCGTGCTTACTGTCGATAAACAACGCAATGAAGAGGTGCTTAACTTTCGCATGGAAGGGGGTTACATGGTGGTCGAACGATTAAGTGATCGATTTTCGTTGCGTCATGGAAATTTACAAACGTCAATTGTCAAATTGGATGCGTCTACACAGAGACCACCACCTTCGGTATCTCGTAAGCGCAAAGAAACGTCCACCGCTTCTGGCGAACCTTGGCAAGAACAGTGGGCCGGTTGGTGAACGCTATGGACGAACAGGACATCCCTATATTAACAGAGCGCACCATTTCGCCGGTAACGTCCAACAGTGCAAACAATGTTGCGAGGCCAGTGGGCATACTGGGCGTCGTTGTTGTTGTCGCTATCGTATTACTGTTTATTTTCGATGAAGAGAAAACAGAACAAGTTAAGGAGGCTAAAAACTACGGAACCGGTTTTGAATCAACGCCCAAGATAGCGCCGGACTCAGAAATACATGTACCGTTTTATACGGTTGTGGATGAGGAAGCGTCAGTAAGTAACAAACCTAAGCGAACAGCAAAACCACGTAAGCTCGATACTCTGGATGCTATTGATCAGTCGGGCAGTCAGAGCGCTATTGGTCTTAACACCGTAAAGACCGGTTTCGGAGCGCCGGGTGGCGTCAACGGTGCGCATAATACCGGTGTTAACGGACACCGTAGTCCTTATCAAGGGCCGCCAAGCTATGGACGAGCACGGCCCTATGGCGGTGTTGACCCCGCCATGCGACCTGGCCAATCAAACGAAGATCGTGAACAATTGGAGCGCTGGGCTGCATCGCCGGTTATCTATGATTCGAATTCATCAAAAAGTACGGCGCCAGCATCTAACGGATATTCAGATGAATTTGCGATGGCCATGATGCAGCAGCAAATGGCGGGACAGCAAGGCGCTGTCCCTGGTTTAATGGCGGAGATGATGGGACAAAGTGGTCCTTCTAACCCGAATCTTAAATTTGCTGAACAACAAAAACGTGAATCGGTACAGACGGTGCGAGCGATGCCCACTGGCAATACGGATTATCGAATCGCGCAAGGCAAAATAATTACCGCGACTTTAGAGACCGGTATCAACACCACATTACCGGGTATGATCCGCGCCGTAGTGAGTTATCCGGTCTACGCGGAAACCGGTCGCAATGTATTGTTACCTCCCGGCTCTCGGTTAATCGGTGTTTACAACTCCGATGTGCAAAACGGCCAAGCGCGGGTATATGTTATTTGGCAGCGAGCCATTCGTCCGGATGGCATTGATATTGAGCTAGGTTCGCCCGGTATTGACGGTTTGGGCCGCGCCGGTGTGGCCGGACAGATGGATAAGCATTTTATTGACCGTTTCAGTAATGCCGCTTTACTGAGTTTGATTGGTGCCGGTGTCAGTAACCTAAATCCGGGTGAAGGGGCTACCGCCAGTGAGTCGTACAAAGAACGCATGGCCATGGCGTTTCAGAATCAAGCCTCCGCCGACTTAGCCCAAGGAACGGATATACAGCCCACCAACTTCATTGACCAAGGGAGTTTGATCAAGGTGTTTTGTTCACGCGACATGGATTTTTACTCTGCGTTAGCGAATGCGGAGCTGGGTTCATGAACCACGACGTTCTCAATGTTTATCTGGAACCGATCCGGCATTTGTTAACGGATGAGTCGGTTAATGAAATCATTGTGAATCGACCGGGTGAGGTGTGGGTGGAGTGGGATCGCAAGTTTGAACGAATAGACAGCGATGAGTTCTCTGCGGAACATTTACGCACCCTGGCCGACCTGGTGGCCAGCAGTACTCATCAAACCGTGGACGAATCCACACCGTTGTTGTCGGCCACGTTGCCCGACGGTTGCCGGGCGCAGTTCGTGTTACCGCCGGCGTGCCCATCGGATGCGTTTGTCATGGCGGTGCGCCGACACCGACCATTGAACTTTACTTTGGAAGATTACGAAGCGGCGGGTGCGTTTGATTCTGTGGGTAAACGCACTGCCAAAGAAAACGACGTACATGGCCATCTGAGTACGTTATACAAGGCCGGTAATATCAGTGGCTTTATTCGATGTGCTATTGAAAATCGGGTCTCTTGTCTCATTTCGGGCGGCACAAGCACGGGTAAAACGACCTTTCTACGCACCTGCTTGTCATTGATTCCGTCTAAAGAGCGTTTGGTCTTAATAGAGGACGTGCCCGAGATATTTATTGAGCATGATAATGTGGCCAGTTTATTGTACTCGCGCAATGACCAGGGTGTGGCCAATGTGACTCCACAGCAGTTGCTTGAGGCATCACTACGTTTACGTCCTGATCGGATTATACTCGGTGAGCTGCGCGGCAACGAGGCCGCAGCGTATTTGAGTGCGATCAATTCAGGGCATTCCGGTTCCATAACCAGTGTCCATGCAGACAATCCTTATATGGCGTATGACAAGGTTGCCCAGCTCGTGATGCAGTCGGGAATGCTCATGAGTAAAGCTGAAATCATCGAGTACGTAAAAAATATCATCCCCGTGGTGATCCAGTGGGATCGCGAAGATGACCGTCTGTATGTGCAGGATATATATCATGCCTATGCCTGATGTTAGAAAGTGGCTGATATTGGTATTTCTCGGAATAGGGATTTATCTGTATTTGTGGGGTGTTGTCTATTATGGCTGGTTTACCCATTCACTGGAGGCGTTCGAGCAAGCACCTTGGTTCATACTACAAGTACTTTTTGAAGGTAACGATAGCAGTAAGATCCCACTGTTTAACACAGGTCTAATCACATTATTGTCTATGGCCGTTATCGTTATTTCAGCCTTGCATGCTAAATCACAACGAAACTTATACGGTGATGCGCATTTTGCGCGAGAAAACGAAATACAAACCGCCGGACTTCGTGCCAAGCAAGGTATTTTGTTGGGTAAATACCGATGGCGCTTTTTAAGCCATGACGGCGACGGTCATGTGCTTGCGTACTGTCCGCCTGGTTCCGGTAAAGGCGTCGGACTGGTTATACCGAATTTATTGAATTGGCCTGGATCTGTCGTATGTCTGGATATAAAGAACGAGAATTTTAATAAAACGTCCGGGTTTCGCCAACAACATGGACAACAATGCATCTTATTTAATCCGTCCGATCCAGAGGGAAGGACGTTCTCTTACAATCCATTGGACGTCATTGATCCGGGTAGTCCAACCCGCATTAATGACGTTCAGAAAATCGCATATATTCTATGGCCACGCCACAACGATAAGGGTGATATTTGGAACCCAAGCGCTCGATCTTTGTTTATCGCTACCGTGCTTCTCCAGTTTGATCGAGTGCCCGGTGACACCTGTATCGGTGATGTTCTGCGTTTCTTCAATTCAGCGACCGACATCGTTGGCACCATTGAAGAAATCGTCGATGTCGATCACGATCTGGATTCGTCGTGTTTGCGTGGATTCCGTGGATTCCTGCAGAAATCTGAGAAAGAACGATCCGGTGTTCTCTCATCACTGCGAGCTGGGCTGGAATTATGGGAAAATCCGTTGGTGGATGCGGCCACGTCTCGAAGTGATTTTGATTTAACGCAGCTACGCACAAACCCTATGTCGGTTTACGTCGGTGTGACACCCGATAACATTGAGCGCATGGAACCGTTGTTGAATATGTTCTTCCAGCAGGTTATTGATTTGCTGACACGCAAAGAGCCTGGTGATAATGAACCACACTCGGTACTGATGTTGTTGGATGAATTCACTTCACTGGGTCGCCTGAGCATTGTTGAGAAAGGTATTGCTTACCTGCGATCCTATCAAGTGCGAGTTATGCCGATCATCCAAGGAATTACACAGTTGGATGATAAATATGGTGTAGCCGCTGCGAAAAGCTTTCGGCAGAATTTTAAGATTAAGTACATATCGGCACCCAATGACCTGGAGACCGCACGAGAAGTCAGCGGTATGTTGGGGTTCAAAACCATGCGCACGACCAATAAAAGTCGGCAGTATCCCAGCGGCCATAGCAGTGTGTCCACCAGTTTGGCCAAACGTGAGCTCATGCTGCCGCATGAAGTGATGCAGTTGAAAGCCAAGAAAGCGATTGTGTTTATAGAAGCCAGTTCCCCGGTGTTGGCGGACAAAATCGTTTATTACAAAAGTCGGATATTTAAACAACGTTTATTAGATCCCGTATCCATTCCGACCGTCAGTTTACGCACGTTATCTGATCGGCGTACTCGATTGGAAGAACAGTATCCCGGTGACGCTGGTACAACCAATGAGGCCAGTGACGCGGAAATAGAAGAAGCCATGGAGGTGTTTCAGTGAGTCTTATTAAGGCTAAGTATTGTTGTTGGCTGCTAGTACTAGCAGCGTTGGTTGCTTGCGACAACGACGAACCGTACCAACCACCGCCGCCCGTCGATCCACCGCCTGTGGTTAAAACGACAATTTCCGGTGGCGTTTATTTGGGTGCCATTCGTAATGCCGTTGTTACCGCATATTCGTTCGATAATGGTAGCCGGGGAGATGTGCTGGCTACTGGGCGCTCGGATCTCCAGGGTACTTACACTTTGAGTGACGTAGATAGTGATCAGATGGTTTTGGTTTGCGCCAGTGGTGAGGCTGGTAATAGCAATATTGCTTATACAGAAGAGTCGAGCGGTGTAGACGTAGTAGTCAGCGCAAATGACGAACTGTGCGCGATGGTCGAGGCCTCCGGAGAAACCTCTCATACCGCACAGATTACACATTTTACCCACCTGGCTTACAGTCGAGCTGCTTACTTGATCGGGACCGGCATGCAGCCCAATATTGCTTTGTCCAATTCATTACAATCGGTTTACCGCGTCATAAACACCAACCCGGTTGAGACGCCACCTTTGGATCCAACCGATATTGCCAATGCAACCAGTCGGCACAGCCAGGGATTATATTACGGCCAGGCCTTGGCCGCTGTTTCGCAATACACGCAAACGGTCAGCGAACAAAACCAAGAATCGCCAGTTCACCAAAACTACCACTCGCTACGTTATTCACAAACGGCATTTGAGGATATTCGTTACGACGGCGTGCTTAATGGTCAAGGTGAATCCGGTTTGTTGAGCTTCGGCCAGGTGCCGATTGATGTGAGTTCTTACCGGCACCATATCGCCATGCATTTGTTTGTGTTTGTATCATCGGACCGCAATGTGTCGGGCCTGGATGCGATTGACTATAAGGGATTTGGTGAGCGAATTAATAGTGCAACCGATGACATCTTTGGCGGTGCGCCGGTAGTGCCTTTTAGTGGTACAGAACCGATTATTACCAATGTCTCAGTCTCAGACGGACAAACGGTATTTCAGACGACCACAATCAGTGCCGATGTGACCGCAATTTACGGTTTGGATCGTGTTGAGTTTCGCTTGGACGGTGCGCTACTGGATGGTCTGCTGCCAGGTGAACCGTTATCGTACGACCTGGATACCACCCAATACGCCGAGGGCGATCACACGTTGGTGGTTCGCGCTGTCAGCCAGTTCGGGGATGAAACCAACCAGACGATTAACCTGGTGTTTGATAACGAACAAACCGTCGTGACCAACATCTTACCCATGAACGGTACTCATGTGAGAGGGACGTTTGATTTTTCGGCGACTGTTTCCGATCCATTTGGTATCAATAACGTGCATGGAATCATAAACAATTCCGTGCGCTATCCTAATATCGGTACGACCAGCCCATCGGTTCCGTTTGATAGCACGTTGAATGCTGATGGCTCGTATCTATTCGGATTTCGGGTAGTGAATGGACTGGACTTTACGTCAGACCATGAGGTGACTTACACCATCGACAATACCTTGCCTGATGCTTCATTGATCAATGTTAATAATATGGATACGTTGATTGGTTCGCCAAGTATTCAATTTGCTGTCAGTGACACGTATTTGAGCCAGGCGAGCGTTTTATTGGATGGTGAAATCCAGCAAAGCTTTACTACTTTTAGTGATCCTATGGCGTATTCATTGGATACAACGGCGTTTCCCGATGGCGAGCATGTGTTGGCGGTTACGGCCAATGATCTGGCGGGAAATAACCGCATCGCATCTGCCAATGTAGTAATCGATAATAATCCGCCGGTGGTGAATATCACTAATCCAGTGACTAACAGCGTGGCCACTGCCGGTTTCACTGTTACTGCGAACACGAGTGATACCGTGGGCGTGGTTTCTACCGAGTACTACGTGGATACCACTTTACTGTCCAGTGCGACGGTTGATCCGTCTCTGTTTGCAGACGGTGGACATAACGTGACGGTCAAGGCCTTCGATGATGCTGGGCATGAGGGTAACGACAGCATTGCGGTAACATTTGATACCACGCTTCCTACTGTGTCGATTACTAATCCGACGGATGCCAGCTTTTTAACCAGTAATTTTACCATTACCGCCGATATCTCGGACTCACAAGGTATCGCTTCATCATCGATGACCATTGATGGCCAGGCCTTAGCGTCTCCAGACATTGTGTTGACGGATTACGCGGATGGTAATTACAACATCGAGGTTCAAGCGACCGATACTTCCGGTTTGCAAAACAGTGATTCGGTGACGGTGTTTATCGACAATACTTTGCCGTCGGTTGAAGTCACAGCGCCAACCGAAGGTAGTGTTATCAGCGGTACTCTTTGTATTAGAGCTGCTGTTTCTGATCTTGCTGGAATCCGAATAGTCGAGTATTTGATAGACGATCTACATCTGAGTTATCCGCCGAACAAAGATATCCCTTTCATGTGCTTTACTAGCGACTCATTTTTTAACGGGCCACATGTATTTACGGTAAAAGTATGGGATAACTCGGATTTAGTCAATTCCGCAGATGTGAATGTAACGATTAGTAACTGATTTCAATATACGTAAAAGGATTTGATTCATGGATGATGATTTCAATAATAGTGGGGGAATAACAATGAAATGGTTAGTTTTTCTTAGTGCAGTCATTCTATTAATCGCCGGTTGCGATAGTGGTGGGGATGGTAATGTGTCACCAGAGAGACCTGTTGTAACGCTATCCGGTACAGCTTTTGATGGTCTGATACTTGATGGAGAGGTTTCTGTTTATGCGTTTGATGGTGGTATTCGTGGGGACCTTATAGGATCTGGTACTACGGATCAGGCAGGATTGTATAGTCTAGATGTGCAATCGCCTAACGGTCCTATTATGATTTGTATTAGTGGTACAGACGGGAATAGTGGTGCTCATTACATTGAAGAAGCATCAGATGCTAATGTATTTTTGGGTCAAAATGATGAATTATGTGTGGTTCAGATGTACGCTGGCGAACCAATCACCAGTAGTATTACATATTTTACAAATATAGCACGTGGTTTAGCAGAATATCTGATTAGTACTGGTATGGGCGTAGAAGAAGCGATTAACAGAGCTAATACTAGGGCTGGTACTTTACTAGAGTTAGATATTCTGAGAACTACACCGATTGATATTACTGCAATACAGAATGCTACGCCGTTCACCACTCCTGGACACCTTTACGGTTTTGCAACAGCATCAATCTCGCAATATACCATGTATATAAGCGAAATGAACTCTGAGCCTAGTCCTCATGATTTTTTCAATAGCATTCTTTTTGCACAAAAAGCGTATGAAGACATTAGGTATGATGGTGTTTTGAACGGACAAGCCGAATCCGGTATGTTAAATATGGGTTCGATCTCGATGACTACAGAAACATACCGACATGTTCTTGTGGAAAATATGTTTACTATTGCTAACTCTACTCGCAATTTGACCGGACTGGATTCCTCAGACTTGTTTAATATTGGGCAAGCCTGGAACAATTCTGGTGACACTATGTTTGGCGGGACACCTCCGGTCGCTCTTAATACAACAGAACCAACGATTACGAATATTTCCATTAACGCAGACCAGGTGCTATCAGGTGATGCGGTTGTGTTCAGTGCGGACGTATCCGATGTATTTGGCCTCAATAGCGTCGTACTGCAAATCGACAACAATGACTTACAGGTGTTCACCAACGGCGATCCTGTGTCGCATACATTAGACACCACTTCGTATCAAGATGGTGGTCATACGTTGTCTATCGTTGCTACGAATGCGTTTAATGGTGAATTTACTGTCGATATTAATGTGACGTTCGCTAATCGTCGAACAACGATTTCGAACATTAATCCTGTTGACGGTGCCTATGTGCGCGGCACTTTCAATCTCACTGCCGATGTCAACGACCCGTTGGGCATTAACAATACATCGTTGTATGTTGATGATTCCCTACATTCGACCGCGACCAGTGCGACTTCACCATTATTTGAGGTGAACAGCAGTGCATTCACTGATGGTGTGCATAATTTCCGGGTATTGGCTACTAATGGCGTTGGTTTTGACACGCCAAGCGCGGTCAATTACACGGTCGATAATACCAACCCGACCGCTAGTATCCCGAATGTGGCAAACGGTGCCTATTTAAGCGGCCAGGCCTCTATCCAGTTAGATGTCTTCGACAATATGCAGCTAAATCGAGTTCAGCTATTACTCAATGGTTCAGCGCTAAACACGTATACGGATTTCAGTTCACCATTGCCACCGTATAATTTCAATACAACGGCGGAAAGCGATTCGGCAGCTACTTTGGCTTTGAGCGCGACCGACTCGGCGGGTAATAATACGGTGCATTCGTTGGATATTAGCATCGATAATAATCCACCCACGGTCGTTATTGACTCTCCGGAGGCTAACAGTTATCACTCAGCGGATTTCGACATACTGGCGACAATTACCGATGCAATTGGTGTTGAAACTACGGAGTATTTTGTCGATGGAGAATTACAGTCATCGAATACTATTGCATTAGGTGGAGTGACAGATGGTGTGCATTCCATTTCCGTGGCTGCAACAGATTTCGCAGGCCATCAGGATAGTGCGGCAGTGAGTATCACAGTTGATACCACTCGACCCGCAGTGAACATCACGAACCCGGTTGTCGATTCGATTCATACACTGGATCTGTTGATAGCTGCTGATATCACAGACACCACACCTATTGTTTCCACTACGTATATGGTTGATGACACGGTGCTTCCGACCGCATTGGTGAATGTCCAGCCGTTAACAGACGGCCCTCACTTGGCCAAAGTCGTTGCGGTTGACTCCATGGGCTTTGAGACCGTGGCAGAGGTTTCGTTTATCTCTGATACAACACCGCCCGAACTGAGTTTGAATTTGACGTCTGGGCAATCTATTTCAGAGTTGTTTGATTTGATACCTACTGTGTCGGATTCATTAGGCGTCGAGTCTTTGGCATTATTTATTGATGGTAACCTACACGACACCATTATTAATTTCACTGATCCAATATCCACCATATTTACAACATCGTACGATGATGGTGATCACACGCTACGTGCAGTGGCAACCGACACGTCCGGTTTGACGACAGAGTTAATTGTACCTTTTGTGATATCTAACCCAGCGCCTGGTATTGCAGATTTCACATTTACTTACGTTAATACGACAACCTGTCGTGTTACTGGAGAGTTTTCTGGCAGCTTGAGTCGGATATCGAAAGTCGAGGTTTGGCGTACAACGGTTCTTCCAGGTCCAAACCAGTTGCTGGGCGATATTACAACATCACTGTCTGATAACGCTTCGAGTAATGCTGCCTTTGATATTCAGACTATAGCGTCCACGTCAGAACGTGACCCAGTATTCGCGGTAGGTTCTCAGATCTACTTTAGAATATATAACTATGCGAACGATGTGACTTTCTCACCGGCGTACTGGATGTCCGGTTCCTCCAATAACAGCGGTAGAATCGACTGTTACATTCTACCGCCGCAAGACGGCTCAGTTATTATTCCTTAACTTTTCTTGGCAGGGTGTTTTACACCCTGCCTATTCGGGAGGGTTTCTATGTTTCGGGTAGTGGTAGCAATGTCTATTTTACTAGTACTAACGGGTTGTTTTACATTACCTATTTTGCAGTTTGGAGAACCTTCGGTTTATTCTAATGGTATACGAATACTGACTCCGGATGAGGTAATGTACGCCTATGAATCACGTGTCGACAAACCAATGGCGTATACTTCTTTCGCTTACTATCTGTCGAAGGAATATCGTCGTTCACGCAATGAATTTCGACGACACGATATTCTGGGGCAAATCATTCCGGTTGTCGATGCACGCTTGGATGAAGCGGCGAGTCGTAAAGAGTATGTATTGCGATTTGAACGTGATATAGGTGAGTATCATTTTCGGACCGGCGCTTTCCATACGGGTTTTGCTAGAGTTGGCTATTTGCATTATACGGCGAATTACGGTATTTATTTTGTTAACGGTAAAGAGTGGGATATGTTTTCAATGCCGGAGGATAGGGCCAGAGACATTATTCGTAGAGGAACCCGTACAGTCCAGTGGGAAGCCAGGGTTCGGGTAACATCGGTCGGTCGGGACAAACTGAGTTATGGTCCATTATCATTCCTTGCAAATAATCGTAAAGTGGTGAATGTGGCCATTAAAGATTTGAAAGTCTACTGGTGAGCGCTTGGAGTCCATTAAATTGAACCTCAAAAAGCTATTTCTGTCTTTACATGCGCTTTTCGAAACTCTGAGCCTGGTCCATAAATGGAAAAAAGGCCGGAAAACATTTGAATAACCCACATGGAACTTATTGTATCAATAGTAGGGCTTTTTCTATTATTTTGGGCGTTGTCTGTACTTATTGAATTACTAGGGAAAATAGTAGCGTTTTTCAAACCGTCTCGCCCTCCGTCGCAACCGAATCCCCGATCAAGAGTATCTCAGCAAACGCATTCTCGTCACTCGTACCCACCTGGACATCAAGGTACAGGTAAAACAGAGCGTAATTCCACCGTATACCGGCCTAATTCGTCGCGCTCTAACAGTGCATCGAAGATAGTTTTCACTACACCTGACATGTCCTCAGGCACAGGATCTATTGTCCCTGACGACGAATTAGAGGGATTACACGACGCATTCTCGGGCGAACCGGTGGATGAAAACCGAATCCTTTTCCAGTGTATGAAATGCAGTGTTTTCTACCACGAGGAAAGTTTTCTCGTAGTAAAGGAAATGAACGAATCCAAGTGCGTTTGTTGTAATACCGTTAACATCGCTCGCTTTATTCGCAGTAATTCCACCGGTGGTACAGACTTTACACCGGATGTTGTCACTTTGAGGAATTACAAGAACTATATTGGATCAGTGGTTACCTTTGAAGGCTTGGTCCATGAGGTGAAGGAAAGCAAAAGAGGTAGTGACTATGCTGTTATGTTTGAAAATAAGTCGTGGACAAAAGGGTTCAAGTTGGTATTTTTTTCCGGATCCATAAAACATGTCGGGGGTGTAGATTATATTAGGTCACTCAAATCAAAAAAGGTTAAAGTACGTGGGTTGGTGGTTAATCACGAGATATTTGGGTATGAAATTATTGTCTATCGAAAATCTATGATTCTGGGTGTCAGCTAATGATTAAATGGAAGAAATTAACTCCGGATTACGAATCTAACATTGAGAAAATGCGAAATATGTCGCCTTTTGAGCTATTAGGAGTGACGAAAGATTCATCACTAGATGAGGTAAAGCGGATGTATCGGAAAAAAATAAAGCTGTACCATCCGGATAAAAGTGATGAGTTCATGAAGGATTATGGCGAAGAGATTTCTAAAATTCTCAATCAGGCTTATAAAAAGCTTCTGGACTACTACAATGGATGAAAGGTACAACCGGCATAACCTTATTGATTGGTTTTCACAAGAGAAATTGCACTCACTGACCGTTGGCGTTGTGGGTTGTGGTGCCATTGGCAATGAGGTAGCTAAAAACCTTACGTTACTGGGCGTAGGTAAAATCGTTCTATTCGACTTTGATACGATAGAGAAACACAATTTAACCCGTAGTGTCTTATTCCGCGACTCGGACGTTGGGCAGAGTAAAGTCCATGTCGCTGCACAACGAGTCCGGGAATTAGATCCTAACGTAACTGTCGTGGAATATGAGGGAGATTTTTGGGATACCCTCCCTATTAAGGAACTTGCTTTCTTTGATGTTGTTATATGCTGCGTCGATAATTTTGAAGCCAGAATACGGCTGAATCAGCTTTGCATGGTGGCGTCTGTTGATTTGGTCAACACGGCAATAGATAGCCGTTTTGCTGTTTGTGAAATCTACCCTTTTTCTAAAGGTGACGATTCTGCTTGTTATGAATACACTCTACCGGATAGTGTTTATCAAAGGGAAAGCGAGCGATATTCGTGCGGATGGCTGAAGAAAGTGTCTTTTGAGACCCGGACTATTCCTACTACTGTTGTTACGTCCAGTATGGCCGGTGCTTTGGCAACATCTACAGCGTTGCGTTTGGGCGATGGTGACGACAACTCCACGGCCAGGCGTGTATTACTTGACAGTATTACCGGCGTATCGTCAGTCAGTGAAATTACTAGGAATAAAGCGTGTTTTTCCTGTAGTTCCCGTGACAATAAAGCTATTTATCTTACGTCAAGCCGAACGATTGATGAGACCCTGACCGGAAGTTTGGACATTTCGAATAGTGAATTGTATTTGCAAACCAGCGACCCAATTCTCACCAGCCATTATTGTGAGAACTGCAATAATGAGCACGGTGATGACGTTAAACAATTGTCTCTTGCAAGCGACTATGATTCGAGTCTACTAGTTTGTAAACATTGTACCACGGCATCCGTTGTTGTGGATATCAAGGATAGTTTTTCAGTGGAAGAATTGCTTCAACATCATAGAGGACAAATTATGCCTTGTAAGTACCTGACGTTAGATGCAGACGATATACACTTTATAATTGAGCTGGAGGATTAGTTGTGAGTGAGATAGAACTGATAGTAAAAAATGCCGATAAAACCAAAAAAGATGGAATGGTAGTGGCGGATGAGTTGACCGGCGCGGATATCCTGCAGGCGATCATTGATAAGTGGGAGTTGCCCACGGATACTGATTATAGTCTGGTTGATACGACAACAAGCAAGACTATTGTTCCTGCGAACACATTAAATGCGAATGGCGTTAAGGACGGAGCAGTGCTTGAGATCCAGCCCGTATTGGTGGCTGGTTCATGAATGGCCTAAGTAATCGTTTGAAACTGGATATTTCAAAAATAGAGGATCTCGGGCGTGCAACGAATGGAAAAGTTCAATTGTTGTCTACTAGCGGTAGCCCGATAAACAGAATATCTCTACGGTTGGACTACCAGACAGCGCCATCCAGTAGTTATCCCAAGAAGATTCAGGATACAACGGAAGTGGATATTAGTATTCTGGGGCGGTATCCGTTTGTTGAACCAGCGGTGACGATAAAAACTCCAATATTTCATCCGAATGTTTACGGCACTGGAAAAATATGCTTTGGAACAAAATGGATGCCATCTCACGGTATGGATTTGTTGATAAAAAGGATAATCAAGATTCTAATATTCGATACGACAATATTAAATAAGAGTTCGCCTGCAAACGTTCCTGCATTGAAATGGTACGAACGAGCAATTAGGCAATACCCTACGTATTTTCCCACCGCTTCTTTTGTGGAAACTCAGGGAATCAATAATTCCGTAGTTTGGAAAAGTGATACCAATGACGGTAAAACTCTTGTGTCATGTGATAAGTGTTCCGCTTCACTGCGTGTACCCGCTGGTAAAACTCTTAATATCACATGTCCTAGCTGCGGTTCGGTTTTCAGGATGGCAACATGATCCAATGGAAAACGATGGAACCGGACTTCCGAGCAATAGATGTTACCACTAGACTGAACAGTTTGCCTGTTGTAGATGTTGCTCGAATTGCCCGGATGTTGGTATTTGCACCGCTTCCTATCGTGTACCACAGTGTCAGGGACAAGATACACAATCATTTAAAACAAGATTCAATGGAAATGGGTGGTTTACTTGTTGGGAAGGTTTATGAGTCTCACATTTTAAAACGTGACTATGTTTTGGTGGAAATAACTGAATCTGTCCCAAGCGATGAATGTCGCTCTACCAATGTCTCCTTGGAAATGGGGACCGATGTATGGAATAAGGCAAGAGAATTATTAGTGGACGGCAATACTATTGTTGGTTGGTATCACAGCCACCCCAATCTCGGTGCTTTTTTTAGTGGTACTGACCGGTATACACAAAAACACTTCTTCCACCATCCCTATAGTCTTGGTTATGTGGTGGACTATATTCGAGATGAAGAAAAATGGTTTGTAGGAAAAGAATCGGAAGAGTTGAAACAAGTTATTATTTTGAATGACTGTTAACACATTTTTTACCTACCTCTATGTGGTCTTTAAACTGTAATTACGAGTGTTATTATGCTAGATAATTGTAGACTATCGGATGGTGACCTTTATATTGGCCGTGGTGCTGGCCGCGACATACTTAACAGTATTCAGTCCGCTAAAGTTTCAGTCAAAATAGTATCTCCGTATATATCCAGTGATTTCGTCGATTTGTTACACAGAAAAGTAGAGGATGGCGTAGATGTTCGGTTGATTGTCAGTTCGGATCTAACAGGGGAGCGCAATGTCGATAAATGTCTTAGAAAATTAATCTACCAAACGCAGCATACTAAGGAATATCTTAAATCTGCGCGTGACAGGTGGCGTTGGATTTTGCTGGGATTGGTGTTCCTTGTCCTAATTGTATTAGCGATTGGTTTTAGTTATAAGCTTTACTATTTTTACTACTCAGTGATGCTGCTCCCATTTCTCTACGTAGGATTGCGGATTCTGAATTGTTTAACAATATATTGGTACACGTACGGTTCGAAATTCTGTCTAAGTATACCGATGTCACCATATTCTGGGAAAGGCTTCAATTCCAGACATTCTCTCGTTCATGCAAAGATATTCCTTATTGATGATAATGAAGCCTACTTAGGGTCTGTTAATTTTACAAACGCAGGTTTTTGGAAAAATTATGAATCACGAATTAAAATTACTGACGAAGAGGCTATAAACAAACTGCACAACGAATTCCAGTTTTTGTCCTACAATAATATTTACGAGTACATGGATATCGATATAGCGGGTAAATCACTATACGCAGAACCGTCTAATTGATCTGTGCTAAGTTAACTAACTTCTGGTACTCGTGATAGTGGGTCAGGGGATGAGTTAAATAGTTGGGTTTTACCCTTTGCTATTAGCAATATAGAACAAGGATTAATCACATGATGTCTAGCGAGAAATACGAGATAATAAAGGGATATATTGCGGAGTCAGTTGCAAAGCAGGATTCCAGCTATCTTGTGGACAAGGTGAGAGCGATGAATTTGGTAATTAATGGAGAAGCGAATTACATGCGTCTAAATTGTACCTTTAGCGCACCTGACGGTAGCGCGATTGTGTTTACCTTTAAGTCTTATGACCCATCAGGTCCATGTCAAAATCTACCTGACATTAACAAAATAAACTTACAGCTTCTTCAAGATCAAAAAGTCATATCAGAAATTAGCGAAGTATTTGACGACAGATTATACTAATCGCTTGATCGAACCACTGTTTGATTAACTATTCTTCGATTTATTTTTTGTTTCCAAGATTTTTGCTTATCAGAAAGTTTTATTTTTCGCTTTGTCTGCATTAAAAAATGATATTCTTTTTCGTAGATATATCCCAGATTATATGCGTGGATTATTAAATCCTCATTAGCATTAGCTGTGTCATTTTCTGCAATACGTTTAAGTCCTGCGAATAAATTACCGGTATCTATTCCTATAAAACGATTAACGCACACATTCCCTACATATGTTTTTGCACCATTCAGTTGATTTTCCAAATAACATCTTTCTTTTATTTTCTGTCCGCACGGACAATGGCTCCAGCTTTGGCGTAGTTCCACGCCCACAAGTTTCCATTCGTTCCTGGCTGACTGGAATGTATTGGCGTTAGAGCGTGGTAATATATGTGCCTTTAGTCGCTCAAAATTGTGTTCCATGCTTTACCTTGGCTATTTCTTTGAGTCGCTACAGTTGTTGTTTGTGTTATTCGTATTATCATCACCTTGAGTATCAGTTGGTGACGTGCCAGGTACTTGCTCCATCGTTGGTATATTCGCGCTTTCTCTTAGTGGTGTTCCTTCTAATTCTGTAATTTCGATATTTTCTTTAGTCATTGGGTTATCCATATTATTAGTAACGAAATAGATAATACTGCACCTGACCCGAACAGAAAAGTCAGGTGGCAAGGAAAACCAATAGTTATCTTCTAATACATACTAGCGGGTCGAATTAGGATGTCTATTTTTTTGGCTTTTTACCACTATTGTTTGTTTGGTTCCCATTATTGTTGCCTTGAGGATTGGGAGTAGTTCCTGGCACTTGTTCCATCGTTGGTATGTCTGCACTTTTCTTTACAGGCGTTCCTTGTATATCAGTTGTATCGAATTTATCTTTACCCATGTCGGTTTCCTTTTTGATGTTAACAGTTACGAATATAATTATAAGAAAAAGAGCTGACAAAAATGCGATGCCAGTAAATATATTTAGGTACTTGTTTATTGTTGTATATATGTTTTTCCTGTTTAGCGCATCTTGTTCACCCTCAATGTAGTAATTCCTTGCGTTCTCCAATTGTACGTCGATTGCTTTGTTGCCGATGAGGGAGGCGACTAGTGAAGCTGCAATACAAGTTGGTAGCATAAACCAGCCCAGTTGAATCAAGTATGTGTATTCCGCCGATTCTAAGGGTACAACATATCTAATTGCAATCATTGAAAAACCCAAGGTTGCCGCAGATAATGTGATAATTGTTTTATCATAGTTTTCCGTGTTCGATAGGCTCCTGTTAAGGAGGTCGCTACGATAATTATCGTAGACTTGACTTGCGTGGCCCTGTTGTTCTGGAGTGCGGATAATTTTATTTGATTGCGTATTCATTTCTTCAAAACCCGTTTCCCATACTCCCGCAGTTGCCCTTTTGGGCCAACGTATCGATAAAGTGTAGCACGTGTGACACCCATTTCCTCAGCGAGATCCGCCACGACCGTATCCCGTCGTTTCATGGCTGCTTGCAAGTAACGCACTTGAGATTTACTGAGTTCGCACTTACGCCCACCTACCCTGCCCCTTGCACGCGCTGCGGCCAGGCCAGCTTTGGTTCGCTCTACAATCAACTCTCGTTCAAACTCTGCAAGAGCCGCAAATATGCCGAAAACCAACTTACCACTTGGCGTGGTGGTGTCGATCTTAGCCCCCTGTCCGGTCAACACCCTAAACCCGATCTTCCGTTCCGTCAGATTCTCGATGGTCTCCAACAAATGCTTAAGGCTTCGTCCAAGTCGGTCCAGCTTATAGACCACCAATATATCTTTGGGCCTGAGCGCCTTCAAACAGGCCTCAAGGCCTGACCGGTTATCCAGTTTGCCAGAGGCCTTGTCCCGGTAAATGTTCTTAGGTTTCACCTTGGCTTTCTTCATGGCGTCCAATTGCATGTCCAGAACTTGGGAACCATCAGTTTTTGAAACACGGACGTATCCTACAAGCATATAGGTTTCCTTTTTCTTATTCGATTATGCAGGGCCGATTACAACGACATCATCCGATAAATCAGAATATTTGTCTTCTCGACAGACCCACGGTACGACTTTACCCGGAGGGCTTGGATTATTCTCAAATGCGTCGAATATTAATTCGTAGTTCTCGTTGCTGGTAACGGCATTGCGGATCATATCCATATTGTGGTGAATCCCTAGATAATCTCCTTTGCCCAGTTCCGATCGGAAGGTCACGGCCCTTTGACTGGGATTAATCACTATGAACAGATAGTCTTCATTCTTAACCATGAGTTCAACGGTTCGTTTGACGACTGGGTTGCTGGGATTAACGAGTCCGTGGTAAACACCGTAATCGTAAAAAGCGAAAGACAGTTGGATGACACTTTCTTTGGCATCGGCTCCGACCATTCTGTTACCCAATTGAAAGCCTTGGTTAGTAACGTTCTCTGGAATGTCTTCATCAGGTCTTAAAAGAATGAAACCGACTTCTTTTTTTCGCTCTTGAAGTATGCCAATCGACAAACATGGAGTGGGTTCGTCCATTAAATTATCCAAGTATTTTTGGTTGAATGTCAGTTTGTTTAAGAATCTATGTACATTATCCGTTGGCATACCGCTTTCCCCATAACTATGTTTTAGTGTCGTTGAATGATACCCATTCTGATGCAACGTTGCTCCAACACGGCCAACAGTAATTGGGCGTCTTTCAATGCTTCCAGTGGATCACGCTGTCTGGTTTCTTTAATCTGGATTCGCAACCAATATTGTACCGTAGGATCTGCGATGAGTTCATGCTCGGTAAAGACTACATCGTTGCTTAACTCGAAAGTGGTTTTTCCATCTTTCAGTCCGTGTGCAATGCACCGTTGTTCCAGTACCATGATTAATAGCTCAACATTGTGGGTGGCATCAATAATGTCCGCTTGTGTAGTTTCGCTAATTTGTTGTTTCACCCAGCTGCTAACGTCCATGTCGTTAAGCAATTGTTGCTCTGTTACTGTAATAGTAGTGCTATTTCGTTGCGTCATGTTGACCTCCTTTCTACGAAATCAAGATTCCTGTAATTGATGGATTTGTGCGTGGTTATTTAGCGTACAGTGTTATAGTGTAAAACGTATGTATCACATACCATGGTATACGATACACCCTAAAAACGGTCCAAAATGGGTCTAAATAGTGTAATAAAATCCGTCTTAAAAACAAAGTATAGCAAACGGATACAATAGTTACATTATAGCACGGCTGTGCTATAATGAATACTCTACTATTACAGAGTTTTGGTGATTTTCGATGGATAACAAAAAACCCCAAGAACAGTGGATCGTGAGAAGGTTCGAACACTCCGAGAAAAAAAGGTACTACCAGATTTTCCTTCAACGCGGATTGCTTGGTTGGGAAGTTTTTCGTTGTTGGGGTGGCATCAACCAAGCGACAGGTAACAAAATGGTTATGCCTTGCGATTCCTACCAGGAAGCTGTCTCAAAACTGGCTCTTGTTGTGGATCAACGAGCCAAGAAAAATTATAAGGAGGTTCGCTGTGACAGATGAGTTGGAGAAAAAGCGTTTGGATAAACAGGCTCAGGAAGAGTATGACCTAGCATTTTCCAAGTTATCGGATGGCCAACAGTTATTTTTTCTCATGCTCTATCGTGTACCACGAATTGATCACTTGTGGGATGTTAAATCTAAGAGTTTGGATGTAGAATTGTTTGAACGTGAAATTGCTGTCATGTCGCCAGGAGAGGTGCACATAGCAAAGTTTTTTGCGTCAGTTTGGTTTCACAGCAACAAACGGTATGGGTTCGACCTGGTTGATGCGGTATCATCGCTCGATGATCCGGAGCGTGAATTAATACGTGAATGGATTGCTGATCCTTTTTGGCCATGAACGTTTTCCATATGAACATAAACAATGCAAGGGGTTAAGTGATATGTTTGGTGACTCTAATCCTATTTTAATGTTAGTCATCCTAGCTATATTGGTTGTTGTGTATTTCATACCAACATGGGTTGCTTCTGCCCGGAAGCATCACAACGAAAATGCGATACTATTTACCAATCTATTACTTGGGTGGACATTCTTGGGGTGGGTCGCATCCCTTATATGGGCGCTCACTAGTGTAAGACAAGAGAAAGAAATACACACTGAACCGGTTGGCACGGAGGATACAAAGAAGTGCCCATATTGTGCTGAAACCATAAAATATGAAGCTAAGATATGCCGGTTTTGTAATAGAGACCTTAACAAGAATTCAGACACATCTATAGGCTAGAGATTTGTAATCCATTATGTGTAGTAAGTAGTGTTTCATTGGTTGTGCACCCCTACTGAGATATTTCTGTTTAACACCACGCTTGTCTTCTCCCTCCGCTGTACGGTTTAGCATGTCCTGCCCTAATTAGTTCCTCGCCCAGATCCAGTTCGCCCTTTTTTATTTTGCCCAGGGCACGGCCAGCGTATTTACCTAACTTGACTTCGGTGACTATGATTCGATTGATACCTTTAACCCAGCGTTGAGTGAAGTTCGTGGCTTTTTGAGCGGCTTTCTTTTCGCACTGGGAGACGTTTCTTCCGCGTTTCTCTGGTGTGTTGACTCCGCTTAAGCGTAGTTTGATGTTTTGGACCAGGCCTGGCCAGACATGGACGTTAAGTTCAATGGTGTCACCATCGACGACTCTTACGACTTCGGCTTGGTAAGGGCCATACAGTTGTTTTGCGTTTGCAGATAATGAAACCAGTAGACTGATGATTAATAGTATTGTTCTCATTGGATGGGTCCGTCGCTATGGTTTTACGGCGCTTGTATTGCGCCTGATTCCAGGCCTTCGGCCAATCGTTCCAGTATTTTTGTATAGTGATAGAGACCATCGTATTTGTTGGCCAGCTGGTCAATGTATCCAGCATTCATCAGCTTTTTGAATTCCGCCATGTCGTCCCAGTAGGGGAACAGCTTCTCGCCTACGTGGTTGAGGTACGCCTCTAGTGTGAATGCTGATAGGATCATTGTAGTCATGGCTTGGTAGAACTGCCCCTCTTCTTCTTTCAAGCGGCCTTTGGCGTGGTGTGCGGCAGACATTAAGTAACCATAAGTATTGATGGTGCTGTGTTGTTTGATCGTTGCTTTTGGTTTTATGGTTTTCTTTATAGTTTTCTTTTTGGGCATCGTTTTGTTCTTCGCTTTGGTGTTTTGCCTTTATTATAGTTGTTTGTTGTCAGGAGCCAAAGTTGAGTTTTGCAGGCTGCTACGCAACGCGCTGTCGTAAACCAAGCCAGGTGAATACTTGTCTTGGCCCTGCGGGCTTCCATCACTGCCTGGTGCTAAGGGGCGCTGCCCCTGGCGCCTGTCAACAAAAAATTGGGGTTTCCCCATTCTTCCGCGTTCTCTTCGTTCACTTGTGCAGAATGGGTGATTCCCCTCCCCTATTTTTAATTGACAGTTGCCTCCCCGTACTTCGCCAGTCGGGCAGGAGCGCGACGCGCTCAGCGCCGTATTTTTATATCTATTAACGATGAGGGGTTTTATTAATGATTACGAATATTCCATTTGAGCAGTTATCAATTTCTGGGGACAATGTGAGAGTTGTGTCTACGGCAAAAAATAGTGACAAACAATTGATTGCCTCGATGCAGGCCAGGGGGATTTTGCAGAATCTGGTGGTTAACAGGACGGAGTCGCCGGATCGGTATGAGGTCATTGCCGGTGGTCGCCGCTTTGCGGCTGCCGGTGTTTTGGTTAAAAAAGGTGTTTGGGATGAGGACGTTGAGTTGCCGTGTCGAATTAATGAGGATGACGATACCACGGCGGTTTCTTTGTCTGAAAACTTGCACGAAGCCATGCACCCTGCCGATGAGTTCATGTCCTATCAGGCCATGGCCAACAATGGCTTGTCGGAAAAAACGATTGCGTTGGAATTTGGCGTTTCGTCTGCACACGTTAAAAAACGGCTTCGCCTTGCTTCGGTGGCTCCTAAAATCGTTCAGGATTTTCGCAAGGGTAAATTAGGTATTGAGGAAGTGATGGCGTTTACGGTAGAGACCGACCAGGACAATCAATTGCATTGTTATAAGGAGCTGGGCAATCATTTGTATCCGCACAGTATACGTAACTTTTTATTGCATTCGTCTGAGGCCAGTGATTCGCGCCTTTGTCAGTTTGTGGGTTTGGCGGCGTACAAAAAAGCCGGTGGTTCTGTTAGTACGGATTTGTTCGAATCTCAGACGCATTTGCACGATATGGATTTGTTGCAGGATTTGGCCATGCAGAAGCTTAAAAAAAGTGCGGCGACGATTGAAAAAGAAGGTTGGAATTCGCTTGAGTGTAGCCTGGACGGTTTTAGTGCAGGTTCTACGTATTGTCGGGCTGAGCCGGAGCTGGTCGGAGTGCCTGCGGCTTTGGAGAAGAAAATCAAATCATTGGATTCGGCAATAGCCAAAATGGAAGATGATGATGAGGATTGGACTGACGAGAAAAACAAAAAGTTTGACGACTTGGAAAAGCAATTGGATGAGTGCGAGTTAAAAAAAGAGAGTTATCAGCAATACACGGAGGAACAAAAATCCAAGGGCCATTGTATTGTGACATTCGATCACAAGGGTGAATTGCTTGTTTTGCGAGGTTTGTTGAGTAAAGCCGACAACAAAAAACTACAAAATAGCAGCAGTGGGCAAGGTGTTGACCAGGGTGATGATGAGCTTAATGAAACCAGCCCATTGCCGCGAACTTTGTTGTCCGATCTGGCTTTGTACAAACGTCAAATTGTGCAAGCTGAGTTAGCGCGTGATACTAAACTGGCCTTGGATCTGTTGCATTTTAGCTTGTGCGCTCAAGTGCTTGATGAGTTAGGTTATTTGGATTCCGCTATTGATGTTCGTGCCACAGTCACGAGTGAGAATACCACGCTGATGGATCTGGATAACACGGTGGCGGCGGTCAAACTCAATGAGCAGTTTGCTAAGTTGGATACGGCTTGGTTGAGTGTGGATGATGATACCGAGCGATTTGAATTATTCCGACAGTTAAGCGCTAAGGCAAAGGCAAGTCTGGTGGCTTACTGTACGGCGCGAGTGTTTGCTAATGGTCGCTCTGCTAATGGCCAGTATGTGAGTGAATCAATGGAGATTGATTACGCTGCGTATTGGCGTCCAGCCAGTGATAATTTTTTTAAACGCCTGACCATTGATGCCTTGTTGGCACTTGCAAAAGACTGGTTTGGTGATCAGTGGGTTGATGATCACAAGAAGAATAAGAAAACAGAGTTGGTTCAACACTTCCACGATTTTTTCAACGGTGGCCAGGATAAGAGTTTGTCCGATGATTTGGTTCATATTCGAGACACTTGGTTGCCTGTTGAATTCTAGATATGACAAACGGCTCCCGCTTTGGAGCGGGAGTTTCTTTCTCTGATTTGGAGCGAAATAAATGGATAATGAATTACCACTCTTTGATTTAGCAGATCACATCTATCGTGTTTTGTCAGTGCAGCAACAAAACGTTTATTTAAAACACATTTTGTCGGCGTTGGTTTACAGTGCGCCCCTCGATGGTGAATCATCCGATGCCTTGGAGGTGTTCGGTGATTATCAATGGGAACCACGCCCTGGTGTGGATTCGGGTCTATTTGATGATTTGCTTGAGAAAGGCCATAGCGGATCGATGGACCCAGGCCAGTTGGACCAATTCATGGACATGGTAACTGCAACGGGCCAGGTGCATTTGTATTTCTGGATTCGTAAAGCGTTGGGTGTTTTGAAGGAATAGCGTTTGATCTATTTGGTGCACTCCCAGTTTGATAGCTGGGAGTGTGCTGAGTGGTGGTGTAGGTGTGGAATATTTCTCGGGTTAATGTCGCTGCTGTCATTGGTCTTGTGGCCCAATGCCAGCGGCGTCTTTTTGTTGGTCGCTCTACCAGCTCGCAGACTGCGCTCGCTCGTGCCGCTTAGGACAGCGGGCAGGCTCTGCCGGTGCGGTGGAGCTTGGTTCGTTGTTTCACTATTTGTATCTCGCCACCTCACCGGCAAAGCCTGCCCTTCCCTGTCCATTGCGCTTCCACGTCCGTGTGAAAGCGCTCAAGATTAAATCCTAGATCAAAATCAAAGCCTAAGTTCAAAACACTCTTTCGGTTGCGCTGCGCGCAGTTTATTTACCTATCACCCCTGGGGCGGGACTAAAGGGTAGCATAGAACCTGGCTTCGGCAAGGCCTGCTCCGTTATCTTCCGCGCTACATAAAACCCATTCCGCTTGTGCAGACACCGTTTCAGGCCTGGCCTACGCCAGAACCTATGCCTAAAACCCCTTTTTCCCTTTAAGCCCCAGGGGCGATGTTTTTTTAAAGATCAATAAAAGATGGAAACAATGGAGGGTTAGAGCATGAGTACAGTGACAAATTTGCAGACTTTTAAGTTAGAACGAATTGCCCAATTGAATGATGCGTTTCGTCGTTCGTTTATTGGTGGTCGTGTGGTGTTAACCCAGGGCGTTTATGCCTTGGATCAAAAAGTACAGGACGAAATATTTCAAAAGGTGATGACGTTCGGTGATTTTAATGAGGATAACGATCCCTACGGTGAACACGATTTTGGTTGTGTTGAGCATTTGGGGCGAAAATATTTTTTTAAAATCGATTATTACGCCGAGGACATGAAACATCGGTCTGAAGATCCAGCCAATGCCCGTGTGACGAATCGTGTGTTAACGATTATGCGCGCAGAGGAATACTAGTGAACCCTCTTTGAGCGCCATGTTAGGCGCTCTTTTTTTTAACAGGTGATAAGAATCATGAAATATTTAAGTCAGCAACAAAAGGATCAATTGGTTAAAGCGACTGTCGATTGTATCGACAAAGCCAATTTGTTATTGCCGGATCAACGCATTGAGCCGGTCGATGTGACGTTTGATATTCGAGGCACAAAAGCCGGTGAATATAGGCCATTGGAATTGCGTATTCGTTATAACCCACATATCGCGGCTAATCAGTTTGATGAATTTGTTGGTCGTACCGTGGTACACGAAGTTGCTCACCATGTGGTTCGCCAGGTGTATTCTCGCAGAGTGCGTGCCCATGGGCGGGAGTGGCGGTCCGTCATGCGGATGTTGGGTGCAACGGATATCAATCGGTGTCATCGATACGATATGTCAGGGGTCAAAGTGAAAAGCCAACGGCGGTTTTTGTATCGGTGTCATTGTAGAGAGCATCAGATTACAACTACTCGGCACAATCGTTCACTGCGTGGAACGGTTTATCGCTGCGTAGCATGCCGGTTGCCATTGGTATTTGTGGGTTAGGGTTACGCGCTGAGTGTATCCAGCCGTGCCAGTCTGGATTCTCTCAGCCCTCATAATAAGTTGAGCGATAGGATAATGGAACAGGAATATATACCACCACTACAAAGGGCGATTCAGCCGACTGAATCAGTACCCATTGCGATTGTCTGGCCGCATCTTCCAGTGCGTACTCGTCAGATATTTTTGAGCATTGCTGGTATTCCGCACGATGGACTGACCGACAAAGCTTGGTTTGATCTGCCACGGCATTTTCGTACTGCGATTGTTAGGGAATTGAGTCAGTTGGTTTGATAGGTATGTATCATTCGGGGTTTCGGATACACCGCCTATTTTTTATACTTTTTAACGAAAGCCTTTTGTACCAGGCTTTCCACTCGGTTCTACCTCTACCTATCCACAATTTCAGTGGATAGGTGTGAAACAATCCACGCCTTTTAACCCGGTACGCTCTTTTCATAATCCTGGACTCCGGCGGAATGCGGCATTGCTTTCAATGCCGCTTCATTTTCCTTACAGTTCCCGCATTATTAGCAGTATAAGTTTTATTATTATTAAGATTATTTTTAATCTTTTCATACTTTTCTCCTTTTTCACCCGTGTTTTTTGTGGGCTAAAGGTATTTAGCTAACTACGCGATAAACTCATTTTTTCTTTAGTCCTTTCTTAGAGTTCCAGAATCTTATCAGTGTGTAATTGAGTAATTGTGTATATTTATTGATTCTGTTATAGTTGTTTCGTACGATACAAATTTGGAGGGCTATATAAGTGACTGTTGCCAGCAAACCCACGGATGAATTCTACGGCGCTTTAACTCGCGCTTACGCGCATTTCAATAAACGCTTGTTCAATGGACAGTTACCAGCGTGCCTAATAACGGCTCAACGGCAACGTAATGTTATGGGCTATTTCTCTAAGAACCGCTGGAATAATGGTGCCGGTGATGTTGTACATGAGATCGCGCTTAACCCCTCGTATTTTGGCAATCACAAAATAATCGAGGTGTTTCAGACTCTCGTCCATGAGCAGTGTCACCTTTGGCAGCATGAGTTTGCTAAGCCATCGAGAGGTGGGTACCACAACAAACAATTCGCCGAACGTATGCTGGCTATCGGTCTCGTCCCAAGCGACACAGGAGCGCCAGGCGGTAAAACGACGGGCCAACGCATGTCGGACTATCCAGATCCGGACGGACTGTTTCTGAAGGCTTGTAAAGAGCTGGCCAGGTCTGACAATGTACTGCCCTGGGTAGATCGGTTCCCGGCATATCGAGAGTCATGCCAGGTTAGAGAGTCGAGCACTGATGGTGAGAACGATAATAATATCCAAAGTGATGTGGAGAATATTTTGTTCGCCGATTTCACTGTCTTGATACCAAGCGTTGAGAATGATACTCCCCCGCCCGTTGCTAAAAACAAAGTGAAATATTCTTGTATTGATTGCGGTATCAATGTTTGGGGGAAAACCGGTCTCAATTTAGCTTGTACAGATTGTGATATGGAGTTGGTAAGTTAAAAGTGAAATGCTTACTCGATTAACTTATTAATGTCGGTTTGCAAGTCTTCGAAGTCGTCCACTCGTATGTCGATCACTGGAAAACCTCGACTATCGGTTTTCTCCCTATGACGTCCAGGATAGTTTGGATGGTAATCGGATTTGGCACCGTTACAACCGCGGCAACTCAATAATAGATTGGTCGGATCATTCTCACGATGTTTTGCGTATGTTCATATTGAAAAATAATGGTGAATTAGGCGCACGAAAAGGGGATCAAATGGAACGCGTAAAATTCAACATCATACGACTGCTTGATTTAAAACAAACGCATTTCATTAAACGCAGAGCAGAGTGCATAGAGTATTACTCTGCATTAGAAGATCTATTGATATACGATGACGGTAGTAACGCCACAAAAAAAGTACAAAATATACTCGTAAGAAAATGTGCCGAGAAATATTCATTTGTTAAAGCATTTGGATTAACCGTATCAAGCCAAGCTTTAGATCTTATATTAGAATATATCGAAACCAACTATAGTGATAACAGCGCAGTAAAGGTCAATCTTCGAGCGAGACCAGAAAACGATGAAATGGTATTATTAACGAAAATAGACGCATCGATCGATATACAAGATATGATTACGTTTGAAGATGACAAAGCGAGTTTTCACAATACTTTATTGCCACTATTTTTGTCTGACTCCCCAACCTAACTGATATGATATCATTTTTCGATTTACTTTATGACTTCATTCGCCGTTTCAATGGCATCATGTTGTTTTGTTGTCATGTTGGCTTTTTAGGCCAATGGCGTTCGCCCTTTTTTTACAAACAAATCATTTATCGCTTCTCTAAATAGTTCCTGGACTGTCGTATCTTCTTCCAGGGCGATCTGTTTAAGCTGTTTCTGTGCTTCCGGCTCGATATATCCTGTCACCGCCTTTTTTCCTACCCTGCTTGGAGGGACAGGCAGTTTATTTACAACGACGACCTGTTCTCTGACTGTTTTCTCTTTCACCGGCTCCACGATTTGTTCTTTTGGAGCCGGACGATTTTTAGCAGCCCCGCTAAGCGCCGACGCTAATGAGGTTTTCTTCGGCATTTTCCGTACTCCTAATTATTGCTTCTAAATCGGTTGGTATGCCAACATGTTGACATGTATACAGGTAAAGCTGTGCGACCTCTTCTGCTGCCTTACCTTCCGGTTCATACTCGATAACACCCTGCCCTGCTGTCAGCGAATGAAAAAATGCGTGGCGGTAGCTTAGGACTGGCGCGATCTCCAACCCCTGAGCGTTTACGACTTCTTTGGCTTCTCCACTTAGGCTTCCTCGGGGTGGCACTGCATTAAGGGCGACAAAGGCATCTGCTTTGGCTATTTTGATTAAATCAATGGTTTTACTGATTGCCAATAAATCGAGAATCGCGGCCCTAGTTGGAATAATGACAGTATCGGCTGCTCTTGCAGCATCTAAGGCGGATTTTTCTGAATGCGGCGCAGTATCAATAAATAAAACCTCGACACCTTGTTCTTTGGCTTCCTGCATAACATGTGGCAGTCGGGATGGCTGCGATGAAATAATAACTGGGTTTTCTGCATCCCTTTGGTCGCCCCATTCTGCGGCGGATGCCTGCGGATCTATATCTATTATTGCCGAGGTTTTTCCATCCATCCCAGCTGCTACCGCCAGATTGATCGTCATCGTGGTTTTCCCTGCACCACCTTTCTGTGATATCACTGAATCGCGATTTTGTGAGTGGACAAATATTCGATCGAAGCGTCAAACAGGAAACGAGGATGCGCCCAACTCGTTGCTTGATTTAGCAGATGATCGACAAGTTGGGATTGATGCAGTTTATCCTTCCAATTGGCATAGCCCAATATCTTAAGAACACGATCATAGACCCGAGACTTCTGATCAGGCTTCAGCTTGAATCGGCGGAACTTAAAGCCTCCAAAGTGCTGTTCTGCAATAAACCTTAAGTCGGGATGCATTTGCAGGTAATTGGGACTTAAAAGGATCGGTTTACACTTGAAATATCCGAGCAAAGCAACAGCGACACATTGAAGCTTTTTATCTCGCAACTGGCTGATTTTATGCCACTCTCGATCGTTCAGAGCAAAATAGAACTGTTGATAACTCTGATTAAAATCCGGTACACCATATAGGTCTTCAATTTCCGCCTGGTTCAGAATTGAAATTCGTTTATTTTTGTTCATTTATCGGCCTAAAAGGCCGGAGAAGATACCCTATCTGGTGTAAAATGAAAACAATTCCATCGCTACAGCCCAATAACGACGGGCGTTTCAGAGGGCTATGCAATATTTGGAGGGAAATTCCCTAGAACCCCTAACGCATTGTTTTTGCTGCACTGAAAATAAGTAAATCGAAAAATACACCGTCAATTATATTTATTAAATATCATAAAGTTACGTGAGAAGTGGCTGCATTCTACGCGAATCGTGGCCGAACCCCCTATTAACAATAATACGGGGCGGATCTGGATTTATTTTCATGCTTGCTTGAGAAAGGCCATAACGGATCGATGAACCGTTTCTGCTTGGGTTGAGGATTTTCACACTTTGTATTCGATATTCTGTGGTTTAGAGGGATCTCTACGCTTTTTTTACATGCACTTTGTCATTTGCATCTATTTCATACCCTTTAATAAACCCGACTTTCACAAGATCATCGAGCGACTTTTTCAATGTTGCTCTGAACACACTCAGTTTCTTGGTGGCCGCTTCGCTCATTTTCATAATACTCTTTACTTCCATTGGTTCTTCATAACTTGTATAAAATGAATGAAGCCATTGGGCAACAGGTTTTTTCAGTTTTAGCCTTTGCTCCCAGTGTAGCTGGCTGTAATCCTCAGAATCGAACAGTTTGATGACTTCCGGCTCAATCCATACGATCCACTCGCGCAGATTTTTCTCTTTTTCTTCATCGAAGTATACGAATTTCCTTATCAATGAACCGTTGTAGTTTATCTTCGGTTTCGAGGATTGTATTTTGAGCCCATTTGCGTTTAACCGATCCATGCATTCGATGAGTCTTTTGTAATGGTTTTGGCCACTGACAGGCCATCCAATATTTTTTAAAAAATCTGAGGGTTTAAAAGTGATGTATTCGCCCCAGGGCTTTAGCCTGGCATAATGTAGCAGTTGGAGAAATACCGTTTCATCATCCTGGCGTAGCTCTTCACCGGTATATAGGATATTCGTTCCTTTTATTGCGGTGACAATGTGATTTTTTAGTTGTCGCCTAAGCGTTTTCTTAAACCGTACGTTGAACAATGCCGATCGTGCTATGGTGTTAGGGATACCGCGTGAAGGTTCTGGCCAGATTGGTAACTGTAAGACAACGGTGTTGTCTGTGTGCACATTTTTGATAGGTTTATCAGATTCCGTACTGCGTTCCAAAAGCTCTGTAGAGCTATCGGTCATCGTCCTACCCCTTAGTTATGTGTTATGAGCAATATATTGCGTTTTGTATCATAGTCAAGCAATGTTTCACCTAACCTGCTGACCGATTACATCCCAGAAGCGGTTTTTAGTCCATTTGGCGGTCGATTCTCTACTGACTTATTACATCCCTTTCCGTATTAAAAGATATTGCTAATCTATTCAAATAGATAGATACTTTTGTGTTTAACATGATCCCATTCTGTCGTTGTTTATCGTATTTCATTCCGTTATCCCGGTGAAATGTAGTTGTTTCCATTTCTTTATTGATAGGTATTTCAATACTTTATGTGGCATGTCCTTTTTTGTAGTCATAATAAGTACTGACACAAAAGATATATATCCCAATTTGTCGTTTCTGACTAATTACTCTAAGCGGTTTTTACTCCAGCGAATTAAGCCGATGTGTATTTAAAACCCCGAATGTTGCTTACTGACTTATCACATCCCTGTCATACTTGATGATAACGTGAGTACTGACCTATCACATTTCGCTTGACTTGCTTTGCGCCCACCGTATATCTTGTGTCAAATTAGTTATAGCAGCACTATATATTGATTATTTTTTAGTCAGAGGACAGAATACGAAGAATTTGTAAGAGCTGAAAAAAAACCCGCTGTAAGCGCAGCGGGTTTTTTAAATATCGTTTAGTTAACTTTTTCCGGGTTTTCTAAACAAGAACACTCAAAACAATCACCTAAAGTGGTGAGGGCTTTTTTGTGCCCCACTATCACGCGATGGATAGCAATAGGGAATAGTTTAATTAACAAGAAAATAAAGTCAATACAATGCGAGCGTATGGCGCATGTTTCTGATTATTTTTCGGAGACTATTGGCTATTCTACCATCAACACGTCAAATTCTCGTGGTTTTGCTCACGACAGCGAGACTATGCGCGCTGCTTTTTCGAAAAATCTGGACCGTTTCAAACAACACCGTGAAACGGTGTACCGATTGCCTCCTCTGGATAAATATCCTCACTACGTCCAAGAGACGATCAATCGTATCGAACGGTTGTTCTGTTCTGGTGTTGGTTGGCACACGAAGTCGTATTCGACGAAGTTGTGGGATCGGTTTCGATACCATGATGACAAACACAATAAAGACGGTCGCCGCAGGAAGGTGCGAGATCAGTTTCTATTGTCAATGGAGCGTGTTATTCGTTGCTTGGTGTTTAAATGCAATATCCAGCCAAACCACCGTTTAACCAATCTGGAAGTAAACGACCTGGCGTTGGTGGATATTGCCCATTGGACCGGCTTATCGTTGACCACGGTGAACGATTGCATTGATAAACTCAAATTGCTGGGACTCTATCGCTCACAACCCATTAAAATCAAAAAACGCGATGAATCCGGAGCGATTTATTATCGTGAAAGTAAATCGAAAAAATGGCTCACGTGGAAATTATTTGATTTGCTAGGGATGAAGAAGAAAATTAAAAAGAATCTGAGTAGCCGGGTCGAGCAATCCAAGTCACACCGTGGTCAGGCGAAGACACCGAGTCAGTTCAACAAGCCGAGAAAATCACACACTGAGAAAACAGCATCGAATTCGCTCAATGAGATACGCGGGTTACTGGGTTCAGCTGACCCGCCTTGATGAGTACCGCCTCCCTCCCCTACTCTTGTTCTAACGAGTTTTCGTTAGCGGTCGCTATTACTCTTCCATTTGCTTCCGTCACTTTATTACGCTTTATACAAGCACTGTAAGCGTCTTTTTCCGGACTTGCTCTGACCAAACCCCTTTCCGAGGCCTACCAGGGTTCCATCTCCCTGGAATATAGTAAATTAAATCGCATTGCGGATAAGTGTGTGTGTAATGATCAATATAAATCGCATTCTTTTTAGAGCATTATTTGAAATAAATCGGATTCGTATTTATCTGTTTAACTAATTCAGTAGATTTACACCAATAATTGGATACTGGTGCTATCGCACCGGTAAACCCCTTTTTACATTACCCGCGCCACAACATCTATAACTGCAACTACATCACTCGACACATCCACCCTGCTATATTCTACAAACCGTTCGAATACATTCAATGGAAATACAGCACTTCCACTCGTTCAACCATCGTGCCAAAACGTTTTTGGTTGTCCAATAAAGGTGTGGGTTAACGAATATTGTATGGCGCTTTATTTTGTTCTTATACTCGTTCCGGGCTATGCATTCGTTCTACTTTTTAACGCTGGCTTCGTTCTACGTATATCTTTACTATGTTGAACAATTCCTGCTGGTTTTTACTATTAATTCTGATCAAATAAACAATAATCGCCAAACACACTATTAGAGTTAATTGAACAAAATCAAAGCGTTCCAATATGGGCCACACTTTGCCTAACGCACTTATGAGTTCATTTTTATCCACTGTTCGCCCCTTTTTAAAGTCAACAGCATTTCTCCGAGTGTGTCGCTCGGATTACAAATGAACCGACAAGAAAATAAGCATTGGATGGTTGATCAACAGATCGCTTTGTTACATAATGCGCTGCCTTGATTTTACGTCAAGCGACTTGGTCAATTGTTAAGCTTTGTGCTTATTTTCGTCGATTCTCTAAGTCAATAGAGAAGGACTTTGGTGGTGCAAAGTCCTTCTCGCCTTCGATCTACTTCATACCGCGTTTCCGTTACTCACGTTTGAGCCATTTAACTTCCAATTTCCGGCTACCAGCGGTTAACGCATCCTTATCCCCCTTAGCGTTTAAGTGCTGTAAAAAGCGGGCTGGAAGCTTAACTGTACCGGGCAAAAAAATCAATTGAATCGCTGATAGCTAGAATCAAGTACTATTATGTATAGTGTTTTCAGTAGGTTGCGGATGTCTGAACTTCCTTAATTGGAGAAACGCTATGTGCCTTGACCACCAGTTTCGAAGACCTGTCTACCAATTCCACCACATAGGTGCGATACAACCGCCAAATATAACGGAAATCTGACTTTCCAAATTCACTTGTTTTCTTTATCTTTTCAGTCGCTTAGTAACTTACAGTTGATGCGCTATGTACAGACTTTGGTGCTTTGGTTGGTAAACAAAACGAAATTGGATAATCCACCATACTAACTTGGTTACCATCACTTGCGAGGATGTTAACGCTGAGAGTTTCCTCTATTTCTAGTGATCCACTCTAATGCGTCTAACACCGGGCGATGTAGAACATTGTTCGATCGAAACTGTAGTACTTTATCTAATCCAATTCGACCTGGATCTGATTTTAATTGCATGAACTTACTTAATTCATTGACGCCTACAATATTAGTGGCTACCATTGGCTACAATGGTTCACTATTCGGTGTACAAATGAAATCATTTAACATGCGTGACGCAAAAAATACGCTTTCAAAAATCGTCGAGCACGTGGAAAGCGAGAAAGAAGAAGTCTTCATTGCAAGGCGTGGTATCCCCTGCGCTCGGATCGCACCGGTTAAAAAAATGGTGCATCGGCCTAAGGGTTTGCTGAAAGGAAAAATTAAAATCAAACAGGATTTGGACACGTTGTAATGCAAGTATTGCTGGATACCTCGATTTTGTTGATGTGGCTGCGAGATGATAAGAAGTTGCCAAAGAAAGTGACTGAGATTATTTCGGATGCGGATAACGACATTTTTGTTAGCGCAGCCAACGTTTGGGAAATTTCCCGAAAGAAAAGAGACGGTGCCATTGATATTGATATGGACGATTTAACCGGCGCGATCAAAAAGAGTGGTTTTGAGATGTTACCGTTGTCGGCGGCGCACACGGCCCAGGTGGATTTATTGCCAGAGTACCACGACGATTTGTTTGATCGCTTGTTATTAGCTCAAAGCGCAGTTGAACCGATGCGATTATTAACACGCAATAAAGTAATGAAAAATTACGGGGGGAACGTCATTTTAGTTTGAATTTGCGCATGCGCAAATGAGACTGGGATTGACCTCCCCTGCCCCTATTTCCTTGGACTTTAAGGTATAAAACGATGGCTAAAATCATTTCGATTATTAACCCAAAAGGTGGGTGTGGAAAAACCACCCTATCCACCAATATTTCGAGAGGTCTGCAAAAACGTAACTTTTCGGTCATTATTGGCGATTGTGATCCGCAAGGCTCTGCGCGAGATTGGTTTGCGATGACCGGTGAAGATAGCGACTATGCGCCTGTGTACGGCATCGATAGGCCGCAATTGGTCAATGGTATCGCCAAGGTTAGCGCCGACAAAGATTTTGTTATCATAGACGGCCCAGCGACCGATATGTCGATCAATGCAGAGGCTGTGAAAATCGCTGATGTGGTTATGATTCCCGTAAATCCTTCTCCATACGATATATGGGCTTGCGGTGGATTGGTGGATCTGGTTAAGACGCGCCAGAGCGTGACCGATGGGCATCCTTACTCTAAGTTTGTTATTACACGGCAAAAGCCCAATGCGTCTTTATCGGAGGAAGTTCGTTCGGCGTTAAGCGATCAGGATATGCAATTTTTTGAAGGTTGCACTTATGATCGAGAGATTTATAAACAAACCGCTGCTCGCGGTGAAAGTGTTTATGAAAGCTCGAATAAAAATGCTAAAGCGGAATTGGATCTTATTATCGATGAAATTGTGGACACGATAAGGACTCTATAAACATGGGAACCAGTATGACGAATTTTAAGGTTGGTGGCGGTTTAGGTAATAAGCCGACGCGTCAATCGGAATTAGATAGTGAGCTGGAAAAAATGTTGGTGGAGGGTGAACACAGCAAAATTTCTGTTGAGATGATTAATCCAGATCCGCAACAACCACGAAAGAAAATGGTGAACTTGGAGAAATTAGCCGATTCGCTGACTAAAAATGGCCAGATACAGCCCATTGTATTACGAAAAGATGCAGTTAATTTGGGTCGTTTTATTATTGTTGCTGGGGAACGTCGTTGGCGAGCAGCGCAAATCGCCGGTTTCGATGCTGTCGAAGCCATTGTTCGTGATTTCTCCAGCGCTGAATTGCAGAAAATTACTCGTTTGCAAATGGCTGAAAACAGAGACAGGGAATCGTTAACGCCTTTGGAAGATGCCACCTGGCACTTGAATTATGTCAACAATTTCTTCGGTGGCGATCAGACGAAGGCCGCAGAGGATCTAGGCGTTTCAGACTCTTATGTTTCCAATCGGTTGATGATTCTGAAAGCGGATGATGAAGTCCTTGAATTTGCGGATGAGGATGTAACCAGAGATATTAATACGATTGTTTATCTCAAACGTTTGTACGAGAAAAATAAAAAGTCGGCCCGATCCTGGATGAAGGATGCTCGCGCCGATAAGGTTCCTGGGTCGTTAAGGACGTCTGTACAGGAAGTTTTGAAGGAAACAAAAGAGAAAACCAAGACTAAGACCAAAAGCAAAAAAATGCTCACCCCAAAACCTGGGCGCGAGGCCGCAGTCAAGTTGCTAGGTAAGAAACCGATTTTATCGATCAGTTTTAATGGCAAAGAAGAACAACGTTATACGCTGGATAAAGCGGATTTGGCACGGTTGACTAAAGAGCTGGCTGCGGCAAAAAAATCGTTAAAGTAATCGCTATTTGCGCATGCGCAAATTTGGTGGATTTTAGTGTTTTTCATTGATGTGAATAGGGAAGGGGTTATTTGTGGCTGTTAAGAAGAAAACGACGAAACAATCAACTGACGATATGACGCGTTTGAATGTTGAAATAGAGTCGGCAATATACGCTCAGATTAAAGCGCGATGCGCGCTTGAAAGAAAGTCTATCAGCGAAGCCACCCGAGAGCTGTGGATTAGTCACTTAAAAACAAATTTGTAATTTGTATCGATTGAGTATTTACTCAAATTTAAAATAGTGTATACTGGTTTCCTCAGTTGCGGTGTTACCGTTCTTCACGGATAAGAAGGAATCAGGAAGGAAGGGGGGGTAATGGTCATTCATCTGTATCGCTCAGCTCACCAGGCGCTTTTTGCTTGTGCCGTGTTCCTTTTTGGCGCTAACTTCTATTTTCTTCTGAATGCCGATTTCTTGTTGCGAGGGGGCCAGAGCTATTGGATCGCGTTGGTGCTCCAGCTGGCCGAGCTGATTTGTGTTCTCGATATGTTTCTAATCAGACAGCCATATTGGCGCGCAGGGATGTTTGTAGCGTTGATTATGACGGGTCTTTATTCGGCACTTTCCATGTCTATTGGCAATTATTCTCTGTTCAGTTTTATTGAGGATGAGGGGATGCAAATCGTTTATACCATTGCCTTTTTCTGTGTTCTTAAGCTATCGCTGTATTCGATGGTGTACCTAACCGTTGCATCCAAACGTCTGGAGGTTGTTGAATGAATGGGTTGAGTCGTTTTGTCGCGTTCCACAATTGGGTGATTGCACTGGGTGCATTAATCATGGTGTACGCGGGCTATTACCTTGTTTTGGGGTTTTCGCAGATCGACGTGGCGCAAGACAGTAAAACGATGTTTGTGCTGTTTGGCGTATTTATTCAATGTATGGAAGCGGTTTGTTTTTTTGGTGCGACGGTGACACGAAACATGGCTTGGCGTTTTGCGCTTATTGCCTTCGGTATCCCGTTGTTTGCGGTGTCTGTTTTCTTCATGACGATTGCACAAATGTCTTCGTTGGAAGATGGCGAGCGCCAGGCCCAGTCTGTTGATATGCGAGCAACGCAATTGAGGGATCAAATCGCCAGCTTAGATACGACCATCGCCGGTTATCGTTTAAACGCTGAAAAACAAAGTCAATCAAAGTTTGCCCAGAGCAGGGCGTTGGGAATGGAAGCGCTGAAAGAGGCGCAGCGTTTGGAGGATCAGAAAAATCAATTGAGTCAGGAGTTGTTTGCACTGACGCAGCAACGCAAAACGACGTCCTCTGATTTGTTCGGTCAGGCAGGCAGCGCCATCGGCGTGTCCATTACCGGATATCATTTTTATTTGCTGCGCTCGTTTTTGCTGGAATTGGGGAGTATTTTGATTTTGTCTTTTGGCGGCTATTTACGGCAAGCGGCTCTACAATCGTCACAACAGGTGTCCAAAGCTAATCAACGGGTGTTTGATGCTCAGACGGCTCCTTCAGCGCCTATGGCCGCTCTGAAACCGTCTACAGCGCCCGTAGAACCGGTTTCAGAGCCTGTTGCGCCTATGACTGCCAATGACCCTGGTCTGGCGGCGTCTGAGCCGCCAGATCCGCATAGGGCGGAAGACGCTGTTACGCCGTCTAAACCCGTGAAACGCAGTACATTGACATTTCAGCGTCCTTCTAAAACAACCTCTGACCAGGTGGTGGTGCCTTTTGGTAAGAAAACGCTCCCGGTGAAACCTCCATCCAACGAGGCGTTGGCGCAAAAGGTCTTGATGGAACTGCAAAAATATGACAGCGAAAGTGAGTTGAAATCGTTGTCTCGGGATTCGATCAAAATTTATCTGGGTATTGGTAGTGGAAGAGCCACTAAGATTCTTCGGATGATCAAAGCAATGGAAAAGTCCGCTGAAATGAAAGAGACATAATCTTTCTGATTATTCGTTTCGTTGAACCTGGAAGAGGGTTGGTTTTAACGTCCCTTGGATAGGCCCTTTGTTTTTTTTCCTGCCAGGTCGTTCCAGTTGTTCATTTCTCCCGGTTTGGTTTAACCCTATTTGTCGATCGGGCGCTTGGGTGCTCGCACCACTGACCTTGCCGCCGGTCGCGTCTTACATCATTACCCGTCCGCAGTCGTGCTCGTTCCATAGTCTGTCGTGGCTAACGCCGCTGAGTAAGGGGGTTCGTTTCCAGGTCCGCCAGGTTGGACAAGAAAGGAATTTCATTGTTTGTGCCAGAATTACTCTGTAAGTCTTTAATATTTCACGTAATTTTAGTCTTTTTTGCTTGTATTATTGGATAATCCAACTATAATTATAATAGTTGAGTAATTACTCAATACTACATTTTCTCAAACAACTACAGGAGTTTTAAACATGTCTAAGTCAGTGAATAAAGTTATTTTGGTCGGTCATCTGGGCAAACGTCCGGCGCTGGAAAAAATGCCGAGCGGGGATTCAGTGGTGAATGTCTCCATCGCGACCAGCAAAAGCTGGACCGATAAAAATTCTGGCGAATTAGTAGAGGCGACCGAGTGGCACCAGTTGGCGTTTTTCAGAGGTTTGGCGGACGTGGCCGGGGAGTATTTAAAGAAAGGTTCCAAAGTCTATATTGAAGGTGAATTGAAAAACAGCAAATGGCAAGACAATAACGGCAATGATCGTTATTCAACATCCGTAGTGGTCAAAGAATTGGTCATGCTGGACGCCAAGCCACAAACTAATCAAGCCGTGAATCACGGTTAATCAAGCGCCCTTAGCTGGTGGTTGGAGCCGCCAGCGAGGGCTAAACACAAAAAACCCTGGAAGGAGTTTAATTATGTCTGGTATCAATATACCCATTAAGCAGTACGTCAAGCAAGTTTCACACGCGACATACACCGAGCAGCAACACTATTTATTCAAAGTGATATTCACAGATCGTCGAGCGTGTAAAACAAAAGAACAGCATATTCACAACGCGAAACGCGCTTTGGACGTTGCGCAAGAATTGTTTTCCATGCGTTGCGACTCTTTGTCGATTGATGATGAAGAAAACACCACGAGAACGCTGGCATTGACAATACGTTATTTTGAACAATTACTCATGCTACTCACGGACAAAACTGGGCCTTTGAACACGCCGAAAGAGATCGCAATGATTCGCGGCTTACCACCTGTTGTGCATAGCAAAACGGAGGCGGCCCAATGAATAACGGTAAAACGATTATGGAACTTGCGCAAGAGCTGCGACGACGCGACCAGGAGAAATCCGATTATTTAGTGGAAACCACCCAGCTCACAATGGAGCCAGAGCAAAACAGGTTAGTTTTAGAAGGGCAAGACCAGGCTTATCCAGTTACGGACCTGGCGCACCGCCAGCTGGCCACCTGGGCGGATATTCCGTACAAATATTATGAAAAGATGCAGGATAATAGCGCGGCTTTGTTGGCCGGTAATGTTAACCACTGGTTGCATAACCCGAAGAAACCAACCCGGCGCATGGTGCGCACATTAGACGGAGACGCCCGAGCGTTTTTGTCGAATCGATACCGACGCATTGATAACCTGGAAGTGGCCGAAGCGGCGTTGCCTATCCTGGCCGAGCTGGACGATTTGCGCGTGATATCCAGTGACGTGACCGACACGCATTTGTATATCAAGGCGCTATTTCCCAGGCTAGAGGGCGAAGTACAAGCCGGGGATTTGGTCCAGGCCGGTGTGGTGATCTCTAACAGTGAGGTAGGGTGCGGCGCTTTGAAAGTCTCCCCGCTGATCTACCGCTTAGTGTGTACCAATGGCATGGTGGCCGATGCGAGCGGGGATTATTCGCTAAACAAATACCACGTAGGCCGCAATGTGGCGGCAGACAGCACCAATTATGAAATATTCCGGGACGAAACCATGCAAGCCGATGACAGGGCGGTATTACTGAAACTGCAAGACACGGTCCGGGCGGCGTTCAGTCAGGATATTTTCAACATCTTACTGGGCAAAATGCGCGAGTCTACCGGCGGCCCAAAAATACAAATACCGACCAAAGCCGTCGAAACGCTGGGAAAAACCTGCGGCCTGAATGAATCGGAGAAAGGTAGCGTGTTGGAAAACTTGATCAAAGGCCAGGACTATAGCCGATGGGGCGCGCTTAATGCGGTCACTGAGGTAGCCAATACAAACTCCAGCTATGAGCGGTCCACAGAACTGGAGAGCATTGGAGGGCGTTTGTTGGATTTGCCGCCGAGCGCCTGGAAGCGGATCGCGGAGGCCGCCTAACAAACATGGGAACCGGGCGGACTCTAGCCGCCCGGTTGTGCTCAGGCCGCGCGGGCCAAACCCGATAAGGGGACAATGCCATGACGATGGACGAAATATTAGAATTATTTGAAAGTGACGCCTTTGATAATGATGTCCACTGCAAAGTGGATTATGTGTTAGCGAAAACGGATTTTGCCTACACCGCCGACGAACTATTGGAAATCTACGATAACGAGCGAAGGAGGGGAGTGGATGCGAACCCAGAACGTTAATTTAATTGATCTGGCCAGCGTCGAGCGGGCGCTCGGTTTGTCTGGCTCGGATTGTTCACTGTTGTTTGGTTATGATTGCGGTCATTGGTCCGCAATGAAGAACAAAAAACAGGCAATACCTAACCGGCTTAAGTGGTCGATTGAAGCCCATTTGAAATTACCATGGGAACAATTAGAGCGGTTAAAAAGTGAGCGTCTTAGTCTCAACTAACCAAAGGGCGGATACCAGTTCACGGTAATCCGCCCGCCCGCTGTTCGCCCGCCCGCTGTTCGCCCGCCCGCTGTTCGCCCGCCCGCTGTTCGCCCGCCCGCTG
>JAOUJW010000035.1 GCA_029882975.1 Gammaproteobacteria bacterium | reverse complement strand
TGCCGGATTATGTTGATCTTTATTCGACATACGACAACCATACCTTTTCCACAGAAGATTCCCGTCTAATCAGCGTGCTACGTATCAACGGGCAGAAACGCCTGTTAACAATGCATGATTTCGATCATATAATAGACGATTTGGAATACGCATTAGGCTCCTATTTTGAGGATTGCTGTCATCAAATTCAGGTGGTGTTTGAACGCGATTTTGAGCGCTCTGGACACGTCGTTGAACACGCATTGTCACCGGCCTTTTATGCGTGTCAGCGTATTCACCTTCATTGGCAGGAACTGCTAAAACAGCGCGTGCGATATTTGCAGTCGCATTGCGTCAATGAAAACGTCTATCTGGCATTGGTAACCACACCTGCGGCATTAGGCGACTTGGAGTTAGCGAGCGCGCGGAAGTTGGTTCGCAGGCGTACTTCCTCCCGCCCGCCGGCGATGTCTTCCCAGCAACCCGATCGTGTCTATCCTGAGTTAGGGGAGATTCATAGCTCCTTTGTTAAATCGGTTCATAATGATTTTCGGCTGCAAGGGTTTGATGTGCAGGCCATGGATGTGCGTACAGTATTGCAGGAACTGCGATCCAAGACAGCGCCAGAGTTTACCGACGCAGCGAGCCATGCCCGGCTCCCAGGGGATCCGCTCGCTTTGTGTTTACCAAAGACCCCGACCGATGATGTGTCCAGTTTGTATTGGCCGCCAATCGCCAATCAGTTGTTTTACCAGGATGGCCACTATCCCGATCATTGTACTTTGCAAATCGGGGGGCTGAGTTATACCAGCGTGCTGGTTGAACTGCCGCCTGAGGTCGCGTCTGCGTTCCCAAAGCTGATCAAACGTATCCACGATATTTCAACTCCCTTCCGAATTGCGTTTCTATTGAGCGGCGGCGGTTTGGCGAAGCTTTCATTAAAAAAACTTTCCGCGTCGATTACTGCTTTCGCCAGCAGTAACAACCGGGAGATTGTAAACGCGATAGAGGGTATGGAAGCGTCTATTCGAAGCGGTATCAAAGGTGTGCAGCTACAGATCGCGTTGACCACGTGGTCTGATGCCAGCAAACCGGATTTACTCAAGCGCCGGGTCGCGAATCTCGTGAAAGCGGTTCAGGGCTGGGGATCATGCTCTGTCCGGATTGAGCAAGGCGATCCGGCCAGGGGGTTTGTCAGCACGTTGCCTGGCGCCAGTTTGGCGAGTATCGGCGAGGTGTCATTAGCGCCTTTACGCGACGCGTTGAGAATGTTGCCTATCACAGGACAGTCTTCGCCGTGGACCACTGGTACAATCATGTTCCGCACCCTGGATAACCGGCTTTGGCCTTATCAACCCGCATCCGCGCAACAGGAAGTCTGTATAGAGTTGTATATCGCGGTAACCAGATCCGGTAAAAGCCTGCTGGCTAATACGATGAATATGGCGTATTTAACCAATGGTGAGTCGTCACGGTTGCCGTATATCGCTGTCATGGACAACGCGCCCAGTTCTAAGGGTTTTATCGACTTGGCGCGTGATCACCTGCCCAAGCATTTAAAACATCAGGTCATGTACCGCCGGTTGCGTTTCAGTAGCGCCGATGCCATCAATGTATTCGACACCCAGTTGGGTTGCCGTTTTCCGCTGCCTTTGGAGAAATCTTTTTTAATTAACTTCGTCTCTTTGTTGGCGACTCCGCTGGAATTGACTACCGCCTATCCCAACACATCTGAGTTAGTCAAAGCTGCCATTGAGGAAACCTACAAACTCCTTAGCGATGATCGAGATCCAAAACACTACGATGTGGGGGTCGATAGCATTGTTGATGCTGCCTTGGCTTCAATCAGTTACCCTGTGGACATTAAGACCACGTGGTGGGAAGTCACTGACGCTTTGTTTAATCACGGCCGGGTTAATGATGCTTGGAAAGCACAGCGATACGCGGTGCCTACTATCATGGATGTGATTAGCGTGGTACAGAATAGCGCCAGTATCAAAGCACAATTCGGCGATGTCCTGATATCCCAGGATACCCAGCAGTCGTTAATACAGGCGTTCGTGCGCGCCTTGAGCCTGGTTCCGTCGACGTATCCTAATTTGTCTAAGCCCACCCGGTTGGATCTGGGCGACGCCCGGGTCATTTCCTTGGATTTACAGGAAGTGGCACCGAAGGGTGGTTTGGAGGCGGACCGGCAAACCGCTGTTATGTATATGGCCGCTCGCCATGTTTTGATGAACAAATTCTTCCTTAACACGGACCAGGTGTCCGATATGCCCGAGGGTTACCAGGCATACCACCGGCCTCGTATTCAAGAGATTATGGATTCGGTCAAACGTGTGTTTATTGACGAGTTCCACCGCACCCGCAACGCCCCCCGTGTTCGCGAGCAATTCGATATGGATATTCTGGAGGGCGGGAAGGCTGGGATACACATCGGCATCGCCAGCCAGAGCATTGATCATTTTACGAACGAGATGATCAATAATGCCAAAAACATTTTTTTGCTAAATCTCGGCGAAGAACTCCCAAAGGTCGCGAAACGATTGGAGCTATCGGATGCTGAGGTGTACGCATTGAAGACCCGGGTGAATGGACCTACCGCAGATGGTTGTCCGTTTGTCATGCGTTTTTATACGCGCTCTGGGTTACATACTCAGCTACTCATGCTGAGTTCACCGCCGGAGGAACTGTGGGCGTTGTCGACGACACGAAAGGATGCGGCACTACGGCGCATCCTTACCGAGCGATTAGGATCTAATAAGGCGCGGGAGGTACTGGCGCGCCATTTCCCCACCGGGAGCGCTCAGGACGTGTTTGAACAACGTATGCTGCGTGCGCAAGACAGCCAGTCTGGTGCGGAGGATTTGGATCAGCATGTCGTTGAGCAATTGGCGGCGGACATTTTGCACAAAGAGGGATTACGGAATGAAATTAATGCACTGGCGCTTTAGAATACCGTTACTTTTAATAATCCTGTACGTTTTGTTGCCCGGTTGCGCAACCAAGCCGGAACCTACAGCATCGGAGCAGGTCCGTCAGAGGATCGAAGAGGCCGAGGACAAAGATACACAATTAGTGCTAGAACAGATCGCACAAGCATCGAAAAATATCGAGCAAGCGGTGGGTATACTCAGTCAGACCAACAACGCGATGGCGACACAACTATTAACGGAAGACCAGAAAGTCAAGGCGCTGGCTAGGGCCAATCAGGTGCCGAAGGGGTTTGAGAAAAAGGGATCAATGCAATGGTATGGGCCATTGAACCAACTGGTGGAGCGCCTGGCCATGATGGCTGATTATAAGGTTAAGATTGTGGGCTCCCCAGTGCAACCATTAATGATCAATCTGGATATGAAAGATGTGCCGATTGTCGAAATGTACCGCAGTATTCAATATCAAGTTGGTTCGCGTGCGGTCATTAGCGCGAACAATCGTTTGCTGCGCGTGACCTATCCGAGTAAGGGGCTGTGACATGAAATCGGTAGCGTTTAGTTTGCTAATTGTTGTGAGTATCCCGCTGTACGCGCAAGGTTCTCCCAGTTTGAAGGAGCTCGTTGAGCTAGGCGCGAAAGGTAGCGACGATGCAGTGCGTCCCTGGGGGGCACGTTACGGTGACCGTTACGCGCATAGCAAATACCAATGGCAAGACGATGACATTGACATGAAAGCCCTGGGACCGCGCGGGCCGTTGCTTCAGGAGGAGGCTATGCGCATTGGGGCCGCTGGCGGCATGGCGCACAGGCATCAGAAGTTGGAGAAAGCCGTGCTGACGGTTTCGTCAGCCTTAGACCGCACTTTCCGTTTTGATTCGGTAGCGATGAAAAACGGTACTGTTTTGCCCCCCGTGTTGTCCACAGCAAAAGATAATCTGGCGATCAGTGATAATAGCCAGGTGCTGCGCACTGCCGGGCAGAGTTTTCATATCCTCAAACAGGCCCGCTTTATCACCGTTATACCGACCTGGAGGGATTATTTGCTTAATTCCCCTTCGCAATCGTTTAAAACACCCGCTTTGCTGCCGAGGAATAAAGCGGAACTGAACGCCTGGCGCGTCTGGGTTGTGCGAGGGTGGCAGCATGGCATGAGTAATGCCGATGCGGTTTGGCGAATTAATATCAATCAATTGCGGCGTGACCTAGTAGGTATGTACCTGTATCACCTGTTGAAGTTACGCGGTATGGTGTCTGAACCTTTTATCAAGGATTCCGTGCAGGCGGTATCAGGAGACGATGATAATTTGGTCATTAATGACCGTACTCTCGCTATTACAACGAAGCCTAAAATGCAGCACGATACCGAGAACTGGCGGGCAATAGAATCCCTGCCGAAGTTGTTTGGGCTGGGTGTTGATTGATGAAGCCTTTCTCAGACGTGCCATTACCGCTTAATCGTTTGGCCATCAACGACGCGTTGATTCATGCAGTGGATGCAGGAGCGTCGGATATTCACTTTTTGTCAAATGCGCCGATCATAGCGGGCGTGCACGGCAAAATGTTGCCACTCATACAGCGGCGCATTCAGTCGCACGAATTGCGGGGCTTGCTTGATGAGATGCTGGGTGAGTACGCGCTGCCAACGATAGCAAAAGCGCAAGCGGTGAATACCAGTTATCAACTGCGACGAAATCGCGATGAAACTTTGCGGTTCCGTGTCAATGCGATGGGCTGCATGATAGATGGCGTAGACGGTATTCAGATGACGTTTCGTTATATACCGTCCGAGCCACCCAGTATCGAGTCATTGCAGGTGGAGCCGGAGATAGTGGCGCACAGCCAGGTTCAACAGGGTTTGATCGCTGTAACCGGCTCGACGGGGTCCGGTAAAAGCACGTTGCTTGCTGCAATGATTCGCCAGCGTTTGGAGAATCCACACTCTCACGAAAAAATCCAAACCTTCGAAAGTCCCATTGAGTTCGTCTACTATGGGATTGAACGGCATAATAATGTGATTACCCAGTGTGAGATTCCACGGCACCTACCGTCGTTTACCCAGGGCGTCTCAGAAGCACTAAGAAGTGCGCCTACCACTATCTTGGTCGGTGAGGCCAGAGACAAAGAAACGATCTCTGAATGTTGTGTGTTTGCTCAAACAGGGCATTTAGTACTAACCACCGTGCATACCAATTCTGTTGCTGAGACGCTACAGCGTATGGTGAGTATTTTCCCAGCAAACGAACGTTCGTTTCAAACAGCCGGTTTAATCGACAGCTTCCAGTTGATTGTTACCCAACGTTTGGTTCCGGATACTCACGGTCAGCGGGTAGCAATCAGGGAATATTTACCGTTCAATCCGCAAGTGCGCCAGCGTTTGTTTAACGCAGATGCCAGTCATTTCTCCGCTATTGTCCGGTCATTGGTGGAAGAGTTTGGCCGGCCGATGATTGCCCACGCCAATGAAAGACTACGTGACGGCTTGATTGACCGGTACACCTACGATTTAATTGGAAAAAGCTATGGTTAAATGGCATTGGCGCAACACGGCGAAACGATTCCTGTTAACGCCATTATTTGACGGTTTAGCCTTTTATGGGTTCGTTTTGTTTGTTATTCCGATCCGGGGAACAGTTGTTGTGTTTGCGCTGTTGTTGATTTATCTGACCGTGATACGATTGTTGGGATTGAGCGTGCCAATGGCTAACCGGCGGTTGTTGCGGGTAATGATGGGGTCACGTAGGCCCTCCAGGTACTATAAAAAAACTTTTCGTTAAACTCTTGGGAGTGAACTATGAAACGGATGCGATCCACTCTCCCGGTTGAGAACGCCTACTTTGGTACTCACTATGTGCCGAAAGGCTGGGTATATTTTAATTCGCTTGCTTTTTTTTCTGTCATCATGGTTTGTTTTGGATATCTGACTTATGGGGCACTAGTGCCCCACTTTGGTTCAGTGCCGTTCTCTGTATTCGCCACCGCAATGGTTACGGTCTATTTAATATTTTGGCATATTTTTAAATGGGGGATCTTCGGTTTTTTTGCCAGCTTAAGGGCCGCCCTTGATTCAGCGTTGCCCAACAACAAAGACTAGCAGGCGCGGGCGGCTTGCGGGCCGCCCGTTTTCAAGGGCATCAGAATCGTATTTCTGTATTCTCCACGTTGGTTGCTTTGGCGCCACTGCCAAACAACGTTTCCCCGCCAATGCCTACGAATGTCGCCAAGTACAGTAACAGCAGGCCTACGACAACGCCGATGACAGGATTACGGTAGCCCATTTGCGAGACTTGTGCGGTTCCGTTCGTTCTCAAATCATTAAAGCCTGAGGCTATTCGCCACACCCCATAAGCTGCCGCGATCGCCAATACGACTTTTACTCCGAAAGGAATTACGTTAAGGATACGCTTCAACACGTCGGTCAGATCTTCGGCGGAGGCGGTAGTGGCGAATAATAGTAACGCTACAGTTGCGAAAACGATTATGCTGGTTTTGTATCTCATGGGTCTTTCTCCTTGTTAAAAATTCCGGGCCTGCAAAACGGCATCTAATGGCTTTCGTGCCAACAACAAATCCAGTAGCCGGTTGCCACTGATGATCTGGATATTGGATGGCAATCCTCTGAATGCGTTGCGCCGGGTTTTGCCCGTGTGTACGAACAATGCTTGATCGTACGTACCGGACAATTGGGATAGTTCGTTGATGTGTTCCGTCGATACATGGTCTTTGTATCGTTTCGCCTGGATAGCGAAACGTTTTCCTTTGTATTCGAATCTTCCGTCTAAACCGCCATCACCGGAGTATTTATGGTTGCGGGCGATTTTTGCTCCATGCGTCTCCAGCGCCGTCAATATCAATTCCTCAAACACATAAGGGTTGATCTTTTTCAAATAGCTCATGATTCGCGCGTCCTTCCCAGGCCCTGTGAAAGACATTATCTTTTTCAGTATTCTTCGGCTTTTCCTGATATATCGCCTGTGTCTTGTGTTCCAATAAGCGAGCGCCAGCAGCACGGCGTGTCCAATGACAATACCCGCAACAGTGATTTCTCTCCAGGTCAAGCTGTTTAGCAACTCAATCATAGGTAAATACGATAAAGAATCCTGTATTCATGGTTTCCACATCATTGTCCAGCGCGATGGTATAGCGTGCGTTCAATGTCATTCGCGCATCTTTCCCTCCGAACGCAAAACCAGCATTCGTGATAATGCTATAGTTCGTCTCGTCCCTGTCATCGAAACTTTGAGTGATAAACCCCTGGTCATCCACCAGCGCCCGGTTGGTCATTTTGTTAATCCCCATTCCTAAGCCAGCGCCGATCCAACCGTCCAGATACATCGGTAACCGGAAGCCGCGCTGATAAACCGCATCGATATGGAACGATCGCACCGCCTGTCCAATATTGCCGGGCGTGTAATCCAGGTCAAAGTTGACGTATTGAGCATCAATCCACCAGCGCCAGTGCTTGCGCGACGTGACAATCCATTGCCCGGAAACGGCTTGTGTGAAAGCGACATCGGTGGGGCCGTCAGGATCATTAACCGAATACTGCCCGTAGCTTAGTCCTAGGCCGTATTCATATATATCAGCCAGGGCCCCTTGAGGCAGGATTAACAGTGCGATCAGCATTAATTTGTCTTTGGTTTTCATTTGAAAATCGACACTCCAAAAAGATTGGCGACTACGTCGGTAGATTGCAGAATATTCATGGCGAGCACCCCCAGTACCATCAGCGTAATGCCTTTAAATACCGCGTTTTCGGTCGCTACGCTGTGCGACCCTGCCAGTCGCAGTATATGTATTCCTCGAACAAAGAGCAGCAGGCCCATGATGTAAATACCGCCGACCAGGATTTCCATTAGTTTCTGGTTCCTTGGGTCAGCCGATTTGGCGTACAAAAACGGGTCCGGGTTCTGTATCAACGTGTTTTGCGCCACCCAAGCGGAGGGTTCCAGGTAGATTAACAGTATACCGGACAATATATAAGCCAGACTGGTACCATTGCTTGACGCACTGCTGGTTGCGTTTTCCATCAGTTTGCTAACGCCGATATAACACAGCCACAGGCCAAGCAGCACACAACCCCAGTAGATGAGCTTAATGAGTACCGGGAAGAAATTCCCGACCAAGCTTTTGTGTATGAAGTCTAACGATATCTGTTCCATGGCGTGCCGTTTCTTCTCTATTTGCTGGCCATCGCGCTTTTCGGCAGATCGCTGGCTAGCACGGCTTGGGTAAACACTAGGCCGAACACTTTGTCCTTGTGCTCTTTCACTGTGGCGGGTTTATTCCACAGCGCCTCGGCTTTTGGTGCGGTTCGTTCGCCGATTTTACCGACGCCAGCGGCCAACCGTTCTTTGGCATCATAACGCCGCTCTATCACGGTAACACCCTGAGTGCTGGTGACCGTGCCGGCAGATAAAACAGTTTGTCCCAGTCCTTCCAGAAACGCCGATGCAAACAGGCCCGCTGTGCGCAACACATAGTGGTGATCTACCTCCGATCCTAACCCAGCACTGTAGTTGTCCGGATCGACCGCGAAGGCTTGTATGGGGATGGTGGTTCGGTTGAGTGTCAGTGTGTTAAATTGGAACATAAGCATGTCCTCACGCTGCTCGAACGTGCCTACGATACGTGCGTTTTTAACCGGCCCGTTGAGGCAAGTGGCAATGACGCTCTTGGGCACCCGGCTATCGACCGACATATCAAATTTACACAGGAACATTTCACCCGGTGAAATGGACTCCACTTTTTGTGTTTGTGCGCCTGTCTTCGCTGATCCGGTGCTTGCACCTCTTAAGGTAGTTTCGACGGACACATGGCCTGGCGTGTTGTAATGCCGTGCTTTCAATTCACTTTGTAATGCAGTCAGTGCTGCGACCTTCATTTTCAACTCTTCTTCGCCCGGTTGGCGGTCTTGCTGTGCCTGTGACGGGACATGACTTTGTCTGCTGTTTTTGTTTTTCTTTGGTTCGGTTTCCGCCGGTGCTGGGTTTGCTGCCTGCGTTGGTTCAAAGTCCGGTTCTACACTATCGAATAGCGGTGCCAGCGCACCACTGGCACTGGCCATGACTATTTTGCCATCCACATCAGCCGTGTTTATCGCGGTGGGTTCATTAGGTGTTGTATTGTCCTGCGCTGCGATAATCGCCTCGTCCGGTTGCTTCTTTTCTACAGTATCGGCTTCCGACCAGGCGGGTGGGGGCGCCAGTAAGGTTTCGCCCGGCGAGACATCCTCTCTCAATTTCTCATTCCATCTTTCCATAGTGCGCTTGTATTCTTCTGTTCCTTCCCCTGGCAGGTATTTCAAGTCGCGAGGCGCCTCAACGTTGTTGAACGGTTTTATACTCGGTTCGCTTTTCTCTGTTGTGTAATATGACGCCATCCCAAAAGTCATAGCCGCCAGTAGTATGAAACCGGCCGGTTTCTTATAAAAAGGCTTGTTTTGCGTTTGTTCATTCATAGACTCTTACCTGTACGTAACGTCCGTTTTCGCTCATCGCCAAACTTGGGAGTTTAGCGGTTTTGTACACTGTGGTTCCATCCGACGATTTCTGCCTGGCGATAGGTGCGGGTAGTAGCAATATTGCCCGCGTCCGGATGTAATACTGTCCGTTCAGCTCCCACACCTCAGCAAGCTGGTTGCTGGTTTTCAATCCGCGCGCTTGCGCTGGCGGAACACCGTCTAATATGCTGAGCATGTCATCGTCTATGATGTCCGGTTTTTTGCTTGGGTCTGTTCTTGCGTTCGGCCCTTGGGCATCGATGTGATACTCGTGCCGGTAATCCACAACCTTTTCGAATCCCGCTACCAACTGGATCCCAACCGGCACATCCAGCTTCTCTAATGTGATGCTGAGATTGCCTACGGCATAGGCTGTTTTGGGGGATATTTTCAGCACGTGTTTCTGCGTTTTAGGGTGTGTTATGTTGAAAACTTCCGCGTTCGAATCGTAGGATTCGATGGGCCACACGGCGCCAGTGGCATCCAGGAATACAAGGGAAGACGTGTTATTCGCCGCCAGGCGTGCGCTGCGTATGGGCGATCCGGGTGCGAGGTATATGACGTCAGACGCCACTATTGGGGTGGGGTTATTCGCCGGCTTAGACTTGCTGCGTTCCATCTCATCCATGGCCCGGTTCATTTCCTGGATTTGGGCCGGCGTTAATTGCAGGATCGCTTTTTTCGCCGCTTCAAATGCTGGGTCTGCCGGTGGTTGGGCTTTTTCCTCTGCTTGAGCGCCAGCGGCGAACACTACACCGAGCAGTGCAGCGATGGTTTTAGCCTTCCAGTCGTTCGTAAACAATATCCTCAATGCCCAGTCCCCTTGGTTTGTTTGCCAGACTTTCCCGAAGTATGGTTACGGTCAATATTTGTTTCTGTGATTTTCTCGCATCAGATGATTCGTACGTCACCCGTAATGGTAACTGGAAGGTCCAATAATAAATACCTTGTTCTGTCAGCCCTTCTCTAACCATCAACGGCGTATCGACAACCACAGCCGAGACCAGCAAGCGGTTGTTGGTCACGTATGTTAGAATTTCTTCCTTTAGAGACTCTTTGTAGCCGTTGCAGCCGTTCTGGGTGAAATATTTTTTACAAACCGTGTCCGTCACTTCCTTGTAGTTGGTGAAATTCCATGCATACGTTTCCGTGACTGCATCGGTTAACCACTGTGCAATCTTTGACTGATTTTCGTGCGCTTTGTTGAGCGGAATCAAATCCGTGACTCTTCCATCGTTTGAGACAGCGAAGTATTTGGTTTGAATCGGCGGCGCGTTGAGTTTGTCGAAAGCCATCACAACAACCGCTAGTCCTAAAAGAATATTGAGCGCAATACTTTTGGCCGCTACACTGCGATACCAGTTGTTCGGTACAATTATGCGCGGCGGCGTAATACTATTCTTGTCTTTGCCCTGGCCCATAATATTGCCTAATCGCCTCCTGAATCACTCCGTTTAAATCGCTATCGACAGCATACTCTACCGATTTTCTTTGACGCGTTGACTGAAACGAAAAATTATCCCGGTATTTAGAACCCTCTAGCATTCGGTCCATTCCTAAACAATCCGAGTTCATTATATCTTGATATTGATAATACGCATTCAACATCCCTTTGACTGCTTCTTTGAGTGTGCCGGATTTGAGCAGGGCGCTGAAGGTTTTACTGGCCACCAGGGAGCAAGGTTTTCCCACGAGCCATTTGTTCTCTTTGGGTTTGACTCCGCATTGCTGGCCAGCCCATACACTTGTGCTTAGGGTGAACAAACTAAGCACACTTATCAGTAGCAGTGATCTCATTATCAGTATTCCTTCTATCCGATCATCCCGTTTGTGCTTTACATCGAATGGTAAAATCTAATATATTATCTCGAAATAATCAAAGGATTTTTCGCATGGATTACGCGTCGCAAAAAATAACAGTGTGGCAATTCGGTCTGCTCGCCGTTTTGCTGTTGTTACCTGGCGTGGCGATGGCCGATGTCATCGATGGTTTCATGGATTATATGCCAGGGAAAGATGATCAATCCTACCGATTCTTAAAGCAATTGTTTGGTGATTTTGTGTGCACTGTGGCGAAAGACACGAGTTGCTATTTAGATCCTGAAAAACCGGCGTTGCTCGTCTCCGCTTTAGTCACTCTGTCATCGATCATCTTCATGCTCGCCGGTTTTATTGGCGGTTATGTGGTGATTGCCGGGGCGCTCAATACGGGCCATACAGGTGAACTGCTGGGAAATAGCTGGCACAGTCTTTGGGTGCCGTTTCGCTCCATCGTGGGTGTCATGTTGATTTATCCTAACCCGCTCTTGGCGGGTTTGGTCCCTGCGCAGGTGGTTGTGATATTCGTTGTGCTCGTCAGCAGCGGTTTAGCGAATCAAACCTGGAAAGCGGTTGTTGATTACACAGGCACCAATACGATCATCTCTACTCCGACGGGTGCGATTAACAACAATGAGTTGCATTACGATCTAGCAACCGCATTGTTAAGTTTTGAGGTTTGTACGTGGTCGTTGTATCGTCAGGAAAAAGAAGCGAGCAATAACGCAAAAATTGATTACCGGCATAAGGATATTACGGCGAGCGCCCGGCCTTGGGAATTGGATTATAAGGATTGGATGCCCGATCATGCCAAGTCGTCACTCTCCGGACACCGGTCTGTCGTCGTCCGTCGAATCACCTGGAGTGTGGCAGGCTTTCCTGCCGATATGTGCGGTACGCTGCGGTTCCCGATTAAAATACAGACGCAATCCGACGAGAAAAGCGGCGTCCTGCTGGCCAACGCCATTCAATACAATAACGCGCTGTTGATTGACAAGCTGATCGTGGACATGCGCCGCATTGCTAAGCGTATTGTCTTTCCGAAATCCGGCGCTGCGGACAGCACCGCTGAACTCGCGTCATTATTTCAGCAATCCGTCTTTGAATATGATACCCGCCTGCGTAACGATGCATTGCGGTATTTTGATTTGTACAAAGGCAAAATGGTCCATAAGTTCAAAGAGAACGCCGTTAAAGGGGGGTGGGTATACGCGGGAACCTGGTTTTGGCGGCTGGCTGAAATGCAACGTCAAGTGGATTCGGTCGTTTACGATAACCTGGCTAAATTTAACCGCTATGACCCTAGGGATCGTTGGTTTAATAGGTTGGAAACCTATATCACGGACCGTCTATCCAGGGTGGATGCTATTCGCGCTTATATCGCCTCAAACAGTGGTGTACTGGCTGAGATCGATCAAATGGATAGCAATGGCGAGCATAGCTGGTTAGACAAGGCTGCGCTGGCAGTGAGCGAAATGATGCTGGGTGTCCTGCAAAGCGACAGCGCAGAGCACCCGTTGCTCATGATGAAGTCGCTGGGCAGTAATATGATGGCGATCGCAGTGGGGATGACGTTATGGGACGACAAGCCCGCTTTGCTGACGCTGGTTCAATTCATACTGTTTGCGCTGGGTGGGTTATTGGGGACGTATGTGCCTCTGATGCCGTTTATCGTTTTTTTGTTTGGCATTGGAGGCTGGTTGATCATGGTGATTAACGCCATGATCTCTGCGCCTGTTTGGGGTGTGTTGCACTTATTGCCCGAAGGGGGCGGCATGACCGGTCAGGCCAGGGCGGGCTACTATCAATTGCTGCAACTGTTTTTGCGGCCTGTTTTGTTGTTGTTAGGCCTGATTTCCGGGTTTGTCTTGTTCTATGTCATGATCGCATTCTTGAATAATATTTTGTTTGGTTTCATGGCGCTGTCGGGTATGAATGATTTCATGCACTCGCTGACGATCATGTTTATCTACGTCGCGATTGTTATTGCACTGGCCAGGCAGTGTTTTTCGCTGGTCTACCGCGTACCATCCTGGGTGCCGCAATGGTACGGTGGCGGGCAAACAGATATGGTTGCGCCGCACTCTGAGGAGCCGGGTCAAGAGTTGCGCAATTTCGGGGCGTTTTTCGCGCACATAGGGCGTGGCCAAAAAAACAGTGTTCCCGAACCCATGAAAACGTTGCCGCGCCAAAACAGTGGTGGTAGCGGCGACGACGATGGGGGAGGTCGGGGCTTTGGTCGTCCTGTTGCCGCTCAAGTCAACGGAACCGATGACCTAATGCCAGAGGCTCATTCCCATGTCCCGCAAGATTCGACGCAAGGCGCGAGTCATCAGGCGGAATTGCCGTTTGACAGCCAGGATACCGTAAGCATCCCGCACGGCCCCGGTTTTGACTTCGATGTGTATGAGCAGCACCAGGGTGCCGAGGATGCACGTGATGACGGAGGTGTAGCCGGTCAAAACAATGGCCGTCATGAGCAGGCTAGTGTTCATGAACAAGATTCCGCGCAAAACGATGGCGAGCGGCATAATCAAACTCAAGGCCCCCAACACGGAACACCGCTGGCCTCACGCAACGAACAGCCAAGTCGAACGGATCATTCAACAGAGGATTTGATGCCGGGTTAACCGGCCATAAGGAGACTAACTATGCTTGCATTTGTCATCTTTTTTTCTTTACTTTGCCTGCCTTCGATTATCGCCATGCGCAGCAACGGCGCGGTGGTGCGCATCCCTAAGGGCGCAGCTGACGATGCGCTGGGAATGCTGGCCGTGACAGCGTTTTTCGGGAATATCGGTGGCTGGGTCGTCGCTTCTTTGTATTTCTCAAGCCACGGATTCGCCAATCTCATCGTGCCGTTGTTCATGTTTTTTCTTACCGCTCCTATTTTTAACATTTGCATAGAGAGCGGTTTCGGAAAGGTGATTTGGATTTGCATTGTCGCCATCATATGGTATACAGCCCACATGATGTCGATGCGCGGTTCTTTCTGACTACGGGCTAGAGGCGGGTCGATGGTGGCTAAAAATAAGAACGGGCGAAGTATATGGCTAGAAGATCCCAAAAATCTCGACCTATGGTTGGGTCTAATTTTAAAGCGTTTATTGATAAGCACAAATTAAATACTTTGGAGGCTTGCCACGTTTTTGGCATTGTTTCTGTTTCCAAATTGTACGAGCGTATGAAACAAGAAGAGCCGTTGTCTCCTGCGATCGCTATTTTGTTGCGCTTTTACACGAAATATCCAGAGGAAATGCCTCTTTTAAAAAATGTGGATGCCGCGAAATTACGCGACAAAGTGAATGATGTTTTTTTTAGTGAAGACCCGGTTTCTATGACGGATTTTTCGTTGATGCTGGGTAGTAAGGTCTCGGCTGTCTCGCGTTGGAAGTATCTTGATATTCAGCCTTTAATGTTCATCCAGCGTTTGTTGCAGGTCGTGGATAAATTATCAAATCAGGAAGACTTTGAACGTTTTAATGCCTATTTGGCGATGGTGGAGGAAGAAGCCAGCGCCAGAGGTGTCGATTTGTACAGTGACAAAGATTGGGATAATAAATTAACGTTGAACACCGATGACTCTTAGTTGAATATGGATGTGTTTCTTACCTTAAGGGGGGAGTATGTGGCGTAAAGATCGGGTGATTTTCTTAGTATTATTAGTCTGCTTTTTTAGTGCAGGGTGTGAGAAAGAAACAACAACATCGGTAACTGCTAAGCCGAGGCCTGTTAGCCAAGTTAGCGGCAACAGTTCGATTGTTGACGCCGATGTCACTGCCTATGCCTACGATGGCGCTCGTGGTGACGAGCTGGCGAGTACGACCGCTGATGGAAATGGATCTTACGCTCTTGATCTTCAAACCCGAGATCAACCAATTTTGGTGTGCGCCACCAATGGCACTTACTTCGAAGCCGCCAGTAACCGAGAGGTTCCCGCTACCGGCAAGGAATTGTGCGCCCTCAGCCTTTATACTTCTGGGGAGAATTTGTCACTCAATGTGAGTTTTTTTTCTCATCTAGCCTACGCTCTGGCCACTTACAATATCGACAACGGTGATGAGACTGAGTCTGCCATTAGTGCAGCAAACCAGAGAACCGGTAACTTACTGGGATTCGATACTACTACAACCCGGCCTGTGGATATTACGGATGTGGCCAGTGGCACTTCCTTTGTTACTGACCGTCACTTGTATGGCTTAGCATTGGGCGGTTTGTCACAGTTGACTGTCAATATCAGCGAGACCAACAACGTTGATGTGCATGCGTTATATAACACCATTGCCTTCAGTGAATTAGCGTTCGATGACCTTTCTACTGATGGCTTGTTAGACGGAATGGGGGCGAATGGCGCACTAACCATGGGTACTGTGCCAGTTAATGTCGATTTATACAGACACGAATTGGCTATGGCCATGTTTCAGGCCGTGCAGGCAGATTACAATCGAACCGGATTGCGCGGGTCGGCCATTAAAGATATGGCGCAGGCCTTGAATTCTTCGGTCGATTTAATGTTTGGCGGCGCGGTATCTATACCCTTTTATCAACAGCCAACAGTGACTTTGAACACGGATACATCCACTTTGTTTGAAGGGCTGGCTAATTTGAATTTTTCTTACAGCGACCCATATGGCGTCACGAATGTTTCTACGACCATCGGCACCCTACCGGCGACAGTGACCGAAAACGCTAACCGTGATGGTGCTGCCGCTAGCTTGGATACCACTTTGCTTCCGGATGGGCGTTATACATTGTCGATTGTGGTTGAGAATGTGTACGGTTTTCAACAGAACATTGAGCGGGAGATTGTGGTGATCAACAGTACTGCCACTCAACTATCCGGCGTGTCAAGTTTGTTGTTTTCCCAGGTGACAGTTTTCGAGTATGACCCCAGCGCGACGGATTCCAAAGGTGCGCAACTGGCGACGTCCAACACCAATGGAGCTGGTACTTACACGTTTGACTTGCGTATATTAAATACGCCAATCCTTATTTGTTCCAGTAATGGTTCCTATAGAGAATGGGCCAGCGATGTCGGTGTGAACGCTAACGGATACGAGTTGTGCGCCGTTCATAACTTTCAACTCAACCAGACTGCGCAGCTTTCGTTAACCTACTACACGCACCTGGCGTATGCGTTGGCCAACTACTTATCTGGGCAGGGTGAGACGGCGGCTAATTCCATTACTCAGGCTAACCAGAGGTTTGCTACTCTATTGGGTTTTGATGTGGTCTCAACTGCTGCACTGAACATTACCGATGCGGCTAACCGCACTTCTTTTCCGACCGATGGTCATCGCTACGGTATCGCAATAGCGGCGGTATCCCAATTGGCGCTGGAAATTGGCGAAGCTAATGCAGTGGATGCGCACTCCTTATATCATTCTTTGAGTTTGTCGGTTACTGCATACGATGATCTGTTAGCGGATGGGTTACTGGATGGCACGGGATCTCAGGGTTCGATTAGTCTAGGGTCAGTTGTAGTGGACGTAGATACATACCGTTACCAAACCGCCAGCGCTATGTTTACGGCTGTCAATTCTGCTTACAATTTGTCTGGTTTGGATGGGGGCGACGTAAAAGCCACAGTAGAGGCCTTGAACTTCGCCAGTGACAGTGTGTTTGGTGGTTTGCCTACGCAATCGTTTGATTCACTACCTACTATTACATTCAATACCGATACGACAGGCTATACTGTCGGGACGCTCGTCACGGACTTCTCCATTACTGACCCGTACGGAATAAAAGACGTGACAGTTACTTTGGCTGGTTCTCCGGTTAACTTTACTAATTCCGGCAACAATTATTCGGCCTCTATTGATACTACTGTTATTGTTGACGGACCGTATGATTTACAGATTGTGGCAACGAACATTTTCGATGGTGCGGACACGTTTACACGAAACATCGACGTGTTCAATACTCCGCCGTCTACGGTGGATGGTGAAGTGTTCCAGAATTTGGTTTTCAATGGGGACCTAAGAGTGTACAGCTTTGCGGGCGGCGTAAAAGGGGCCGAGCTTGCTGCTACGGTTACGGACGCACTCGGCCGCTACGAGCTGTCTATTTTGTCACCTGCTACACCGATATTGATAGAAGTCACCAGTGGGAGGTATATAGAGGAAGCCAGTGCAATCAATATACCGTTGCAAGCTACCCAGAATCACATATTACGAGCAGTGGCACACCTCGTACCAGGTAACACGGTAAAAGTTAATGTCACCACGTGGACCAATATTGCCACAGGTATTGCGCAGTACAGAATCGCCAACGGCAGTTCAGTCGATAATGCAATTTTCAGCGCTAATTATGATGTTTCAACGATTCTCGGCTTAGACATACTGTCTACAGTACCTCGTGATATCACGGACATTAATAATGCTGGCGCTCTCACTAACAGCCTGCTATACGGTTTCTATGCTGGTGGACTATCTCAGTGGTCGCTTGATTTGAGCACTGTTTTCGATCCGTCCCCTCATTCGTTTACTAACTCTATCAATTTCTCAATGGTGGCGTATGAAGACGCTTTGTTTGATGGACTGCTTAATGGGATTGGAAGTACCGGACAGCTGACTTTCGGCGGGCTAAACATAACAGCTAACACCTATCGTCACGATATTGCGCTGGGTATCATTCGAATGGCGAACAATATCAATAATCAGACTGGATTGACAGCTACTCAGTTGTTGCCCAGCGCACGGGCGCTCAATGATTCCTCCCATGCGCTATTTGATTCTATACCTACAGTGGCAATAGATGAGAGCGGGCCTACGGTGACGCAGTTCAGTCCTTCTAATAATGTTTACAGTAGTGGCTTGGTTACCGTAAGCGGTACGGTTTCTGACCTGGTTGGCGTTTCTAGCGTTGAGTTGTTTTATAACGGAGCATCGCAGGGAGTATCTGCGACAATCCCTGATTTTTCCTTTGATTTAGATACATTTGCTATGAATGATTGTATTTGTACACTCACGTTAGCTGTAACCAATATTGCTGGTACTACAAACAATACGGAACATTTGATCAATATAGACAACAAACAATATTTGTATGCTCATAATGCTATTCGAGATTCCAGGCCTGCTTTTCAGTCGAATACTCAGGCATTCTCGTATGCTGATAATGGCATTTTTACGGAAGAAAGTGAGTTAATTGACATAGAAGTATTTGCTCTTAATCCAAACCAGCGATACATTTATGCCTTGGATCGACTGGTTCCCCGTAGCTTGCGCTATGAATTGGACCCGGTTACAGGTGTACCCTTTGACCCAGTCGAAGTAGATGTTTACCACGGCGACATTACCTCTGGTTTTTCCGAGCTAAATCAGTATGTATTTGATGCAAGTGGAGAATATTTCTACGCAGGCGTGTCGCATACAGCAGGGGGTAGTATTCATCGTTACCGGGTAGAGCAGGACGGTTCTTTAACTTTCATTAGTTCGATTTCCACGGGCGGACGCATTGTTTTCAAACTCGCAGTCCACCCGAGCAATAACAGAATATATGTTGGTTCTGTAATTACTACCGGTGTCCACGAGATCGAGATTTACAATATCGAACCAAATGGCAGTTTGTCTTTCCAAAGTAACGTTTCTAAACTAAGTACAGAACAATTTGTTGATGTTTTGTTGGATCCTGCAGGAGACTATGCGTATCTAAGGGATAGTGCGAATAACTCCATTTCCCGTTTTAGGGTATCGGCTGATGGATCGTTAGTTGTGCAAAATCGCGTAACGACACTATTATCCCCAGCATATGAGATAATGCTCGTTTCGAGCGATTACCAATATGTGTATATACTTGCTGATAATGAAACCATAATGGCGTACGCGGTGGATTTCCAAACCGGCGTTTTTAGTCAGATCCCTGGATCTCCTTTTAGTATCGATTTGTCGGCACGTGAGGCGGCAAGAGATCCTAGTTTTCTCAATAGCTCTCAGACGCAATTCATTGGTTTGGATGTCACAGGCACTAGTATATTTGCTGTTGGACACAGTTACGGTGTAATCAAAGCTAATATAACACAAGACGGAGGTATAGGTACGTTTTCTGTGGTCAAACAGGGCTATGGTGGTTATCGACATCGTCTATTTTCTACACGCGGAATCGCTAATGTTCCGTAAGCTACACGTTTTTCTTTTTGTCATAGGCAGCTCTATTGCTGCCTGTGGCACCGATGATCCGGAATCACAGCCAGATCCCGTCACTATTGATTACTCTATCTGGGGACAAACGTTAAGCAGTTCAGATAATGGATTGGTGGCCGCTTCGCTATATGAGGGTGAAGAGCGCGCGCGTACTGAGTTGTTGGACAGGGGAATGTATTACATTTGGATATATGATGTTGAACGTAGTTCTACGTCTACGCCCACGATTAATAGATGGATGTCTGGTGATTACATAGAGGATGCGGATATGGCGTTGGTTACTATCAATAGTAGCGACGAACTATATGTCGCTTACAATACATCGATATACAGCCGCATTACTGCAAACATCAATTACTATACAACTTTGTCGACTGGACTGGCTCAATATTCGAACTCATTCGCTGTTAATCCAGTTCTACATATTTCTGTCAGTAATGACGCTATTTGGGATTTGGCTGGATTTAATATTCTACATACCAACGTTGCCAAGGTTTCCGTAGCGCCGACGAGAACATATACAGACAATGAAATACTAAATGGGTACGTCCACGCAGCAATTAGTCAATTGACATTGGATGAATCAGTGAACGCCGGTAATGTCATGAGAATGCGTCCATATACGATCGCTGATTATATCACCATCGCACACAACGACATCCGCTACGACGGTGTATTAAATGGGGTAGGTGTTAATGGGACTCAATTGTTTATGGGCGATAGGGCTGTGGGTACGGAAATGTATCGTCATGATCTGGCTGTGGCCATGATGAAATTTGCCGATAACCCATATAACCTATTGGGTTACGACAAAGTGGGTATGCTGGGGTTAGCGATAGCTGTTAATGATTCTACGGACTCTATTTATGGCGAGACACCGATCGTCGCTATTGACGAAGGAGGTGCTGTCATATCGAACTTCGAACCAGCAGATGGAAGTTCAGTGAGCGGAGACGCGATGTTTAGTGTGGATCTTGTAGATACTACAGGTATAGTGCAAGTTGAGTTTTTTATTGATGATGTTCACTATTCTTATGGCTGGTTTCCCAATACGCGACCATTGAGCACCACTTCGACGATTCAGTTTTATGTCCCTGTTTTCCAACCCGACGGTACAAGCGGCACCCATACTGTGCGAGTAGATGTTACTAATGTCTACGGCACAATTACTAGTTTGACAAATACCAATGTCACTTTTGATAATCTGTAGCCTACCGACGTATATTTTTATTGAAGGGAGAAAATTAGCTAAGCTGGGAACAATGGGTAGCTCCCGTGTTTTGCCGCCAGGTATTCGATCTTGTATCCCTGTGAATTTTATGTGCGGCGACTGGGTATTTTAGTATTTCGGCATCTTGCGACGCGAATTCCATTCGAGATTCCTTTTGGCTAAAGATAACGCCTGGCTCGGGCTATATGGCAACGCACTTGTTAATAACTATACCGTAATTATATAAGGGATCTTAGAATGATAATCATTAGGCTGGTGTTTATTTCTACTTCTGTATTTTTTTCGGCACACATATTCGCCAACAATATGATCGATAATAGAAAGCCCCTAAAAGATTATATGTCGCAACCTGTGTGTGTTCCAAGTATGGTATCAGTAAATGTTGTAATACATTGTACTGGCGCTAAAAAAGGAGTGAGCGAAGCACTATACTGTTTGCCGGAATCAGCCAAATGACCTTGGATTGGTCGATTGAAGCCGGGCAGGGCAGTCGCGCCCGGCCCTATACCAGTATCGATTTCATCAACAACGCCTACGATGATATTGTATCCGATGGCTTGTTGGACGGTTTGAGCGCCGGTGGTGTCCAATTGATGATTGGTAATCAAAGCATTGATGCCAACACCTATCATCATGACATTGCAGTGGTCTTGATGCGCCATGTGGACAATACGCGCAATCAAACCGGTTTCACACGGGAACAAATGCTTCCGGCGGCATTGGTGTTTAATGGCGCCACAGACGCGGTATACGCCGGTGTGGCACCCATTGATATCGACGAGGATGGTGCGGTCATCACGAACTTTACCCCGGCAGAAAACAGCACGGTCAGCGGTGATGCGATGTTTAGTGTGGATTTGTATTGTACTACTGGTGTGCAACAGGCTGAATTTTTTATTGATAACGTTCACTATTCTTACTCTTTTATACCGATATCATTGCCGCCGGATATAACTGCAACAAAACAATTTTACGTACCGCTTTTTCAATCGGCAGGAACTAGTGGATTGCACACATTGCGTGTTGAGGCTACATGCGTCGGCGGGACGGTGACGAGCCAAACCAATAATAACGTGACGTTTGATAATTTGTAATATTACCTACAGGTGTTGCATTTTGAATTCCGACGAATTAATTGTTGATAGTTACTTAAGAAGACGATTCTGGGGTAAAACCCGAATATGCAAAACGAATTAGAGTTTAGTTGTGAGGGATGCGGTGAATAGAACAAAATAGCAATTGTCTCAGTTGCCACGGACTACAAAAGCGTAAGCCGGAGAGGGCGTAATACAAATTTACTCGAAGTTTTCACCAACTTTTTTAAGAACGTTCCGTATTTCCGATTCTGGCAGCTCATGATAGATCACCGTCGTTGACGCGTCTTTATGTCCCAGTATTTGTTGAACAGTCTTGAGATGTTCCTTTTGCTTATGCAGCAATTTCGTGGCCAGCGTGCGGCGTCCGCTGTGACTGGAGGCGCGTTCTATACCCGCCCATTTTTTGAGTATCATACTCATGTGATCCTGCAACGTGTTGGGTGAGTAGGCACCGCCTTTCTGGCTTATAATTAGCGGGTTGTTGGGTTTGAGGGACGGGTTCTTTTCCAGCCGGTGTTCAATGTATCCACCAATCGCGGACTTAAGATTTGTATCCACAATGGGCAATTCCCGCGTTTTGCCACCTTTTTTCGTTTGTTCCGGGTAATATTCTTCCGGGTTTACCGGCCCAGACTTAGCGTCTTTCACAATGCGTTGCACCACTTGGTCAAATTCCTCCAGGGTAAACCGTACACTCCGGCGTGACGGTGTAGCCTGGCATCTCTCCATGGCACGCGCACCTTTGGTAAAGCCTTTGGGTAACACAAGAAGATCTTTGATTTTAAAGCCCCGAGGATACTGCGGTCCCAGGTCCACTACTTCCTTGATCCGCAGCAACGCGATTTCCTGGACCCGTAGACCCAGCTTGAAACTAATTTCCATTAGCAGGGTATTTTTCTCCGGGTGCCGGTTTTTTTGTATTTCTGCCAGCAGGGCGGCGAATTGGTCTTCATCCAGTACGCGTGCTTGGCCAATTTTGGACATATATTAGACACCTCAATAATCCGTATTAATCCTATTTTAACGGATTATTGGTTTGTATCAAGGAGCGGGGTTTCCAGACATTATCAAGTCTTTTTCTTAGATAATACTTTTATTCGTTATTCTCCAGTCGTTTTTTTTCAATAGCAGCTCGCATCCCTTCATAAAACTTTTCTTCAAACGATCCAATAGTATCAAATATTTTCTCTCGGTCACCAGCGTCGTTTGTACTTAAATCCAAGTTTTTCTTATTCAACTCGATAACTATATCCTCTGCCACACTTTCGACTTTGTCTGGAAGAGACATGGCTAAACCTTCATCGTAGTGATGTAAGGCTTTGCTGATTAGTAAGTTCTTGACTTTTTCGGTGTCGCTCGAAACTTGTGTAGACCACAATAACTTTGTGATTCCTGAATGTACTTTTGTTCCGACTAACAAATCTACAAGTTGGCTTAACCCAATATGGCTCATCATATAGTTAGATAAAGAGGAGTATTTAGTTTTCTCAATTTTCTTTTTCAATTTGTTATCAGCGGTAATAAAAAGAGAAGATTTACCAGCTTGTAAGTCATAGTTAAGCATTGACAGCATTTTTGCATCATGTTGTATTAGTGAGGCACTTTTTTCAGAATCATCGACATAAGCTTTTTCCAATTCGTTGAGTATGCCTGGATAATCGGCATTTCTATCGACCGTATTTTTGTCTTCGATAGTTTCTATACCTTTCTTTTTTATAAATGGGACCATTGACTTGATAGAATTATATGGTGCATTTTCCTTCAAATACTGATTAAAAGTAAGTTTTTTGTCTCTCGCAACGTAGTTCAAGTAACCAGCAATAAATACATTTAGACTGCTATGACCAAATAGTACAACTTCGTCTCTTAGCATATCTATAACTCGATCCCCCATTGATTCGATTTCGGTTTCTGCATAATTTTTGTGACGTACGGTTTCTTTAAGATACTCACCATATGCGTAAATATTTAACTTTTTACCTGATTCAGACGTTGCGTTTACTAGGCTTTCGATCGTATCCACATATATTTGGTAATATGGATGTCCCTTTGTTATAGCTGGCATTAGTACATTGGCATCCAAATATATTGCATCAGGTAGTGTCAATGAGTGAAATAATGTATCGTGCGGCGACTGAAATACCACCTCTAAACCGAAAGAAATTCTTCCTAATTCCGCCAGGACTCTAGATTCGGTAGTGCTAGGATTGTTTAGTAGGTCCTCCAATGACTCAAATATACTTTGTTTAGTATGGTTGGAGATATTGGGTGTTTCTTCGTTGAAAATAGGTCTAATATTTATTTGATCAGGAGTTTCATATTTAGCATAGGCGGCTCCCAAATCCCAGCCGCGGTAGAGTATCAGTTTTTCAAATACTTTTAGCAAACAATCACGGTATTCTTGTTTATCTTGTCCACCATAGCGGACAATAAATCTATCGATAACTCCATTTATTAACTTTTCTAAAGATTCATTAAAAATACTATCGTCTTTGCCAATCCACACAAATCTGTTGTCTTTTTCCTGACATAATCCCTCGGAAGTCAATTTAAAAATAGCCCTGTCCACAAGTTCCTTTGACTCTTTTTGTGATATAACTAAACTTTCATGGATCTTACAATATATTTCTGATCGTGCAGCACCAATGCCTGATGAAATTATCAACTGGCTGATTATACCTTCAATTATTGCATCTTTTAAAGGCATAACTTGCGGACCTAATTTTGTTCTGGCATAACAAGACGACAAATAAAGTTCTGCTTTTTTGAATGGAATTAGTTTGTACGAGCCGAAATCAAAACTACCTTGAGATAGTCGATTGGCGCACTCTCGCAAACAATCCCACATTTGTTTGTGATTATTCTCTGAGTTGTAATGAATTTTTTCTATTGAAAATTTATCAAATTCAGAAACAAGCTCTGCTTGAGCATTATTCGGTACTAAAGCGAGGTGGCTCCCGTTGTGAATACCGCCATATTTGTCGTATATGATATTTAGAACATTCTTAATTGCCGGGTCAAGAAATGAAAAGCCAACAAAAAGAATATTCGTTGTAGTAAACATGTGAGTTAGAAAGTCACAATACTTATCGTTGTTATTTATATTTCTATAGTGCTCCTCGCTCATTACTATGCTATCGTAGTCTTCTATAGCGCCATGTATTCGAGCTATATAGAAATCCCGTTCATACTCTGCTTGATTAAGTTTATCGCCATGAAATTCTAGCGATGATCTCCTTTTGACATAACTGTATGCATCATGTAATGCTCTATCATAATTGGTGGTCACGACAGATCTAAATGGTATTTTCATTACGTCTTGTAGACCGTTGGAATCGTATGAGCCAAGAATAGATCGTATTGCCATAAATTTGCTATTTATTGTCATACCGGGACATGAAAAAAAGTAAGTAGCAGCATTAACTAGATCATGTTCTGCTATTCTTTCTACCATCATTTGTCTAGTTAATGTATTATATTGTCTTGTTTGCTCCGCTAATTCTTTTAGTAGAGTACCCCACGTCGGTAACCCAGCTTTTGCAGATACTCCAGCACCCGCAAACAAAACTGGTATTGTTGCGTTGCTTAAGAATTCAAATACCTTGGTTTTATTCATATGATAAATTTAGGTTATTATTTGCTATATAGTGATAATTATGTTTTCAAAACTTTTTTCCCATACACCCTCAACTGCCCTTTCGGTCCTACATACCGATAAAGTGTAGCACGTGTGACGCCCATTTCCTCCGCCAGATCCGCCACGACGGTATCCCGTTTTTTCATGGCGGATTGTAAGTAGCGGACTTGTGACTTACTCAACTGACACCGGCGTCCCCCTACCCTTCCCCTGGCCCGAGCTGCGGCCAGGCCCGCCTTGGTCCGCTCCACAATCAATTCCCGTTCAAACTCGGCCAGAGCAGCGAATATGCCGAATACCAGCTTGCCACTGGGTGTGGTGGTGTCGATAGTGGCCCCCTGCCCTGTTAGTACCCGGAATCCAATTTTACGTTCGGTGAGGTCTTCTATCACCTGCAGGAGATGATTGAGGCTACGACCCAGGCGGTCTAGCTTCCATACCACCAGGATATCTTTGGGGCGTAAGGCCTTCAAGCAGGCCTCCAGGCCTGGCCGGTTGTCTTGCTTGCCGGAGGCCTTGTCCTGGTAAATGTTCTTTGACTTGACCTTTGCCTTCTTCATGGCGTCCAGCTGCATATCCAGCACCTGGCTGCCATCGGTTTTGGATACCCGGACGTATCCGACTAACATTATTGCGGCAGCCCGGATTCCATGCAACGTTGTTTTAGAATCATGAGAAGTAATTCTGCGTCACGGGTTGCGTCAACCAGATCCCTGTCTTTTGTTTCCTGGATTTGTTTCTTTACCCAGAAGCTGACGGAACTGTCGTCCAGCAATCGCTGTTCGGTGATGGTTAAAACTGTGCTGTTTCGTGTTGTCATGCGTTTATCCTCGTGCAAATTCAATGTATCACATACCATGGTATAAGAGACACTCTAAAAACGGTCCAAAATGGGTCAAAAAAGTGTAATTAAACCCGTCTTAAAAACAATGTATAGAATACGGTGTTAATAGTTACATTATAGCATGGCTATGCTATAATGAATACTCTACTATAATAGAGTTTTGGTGATTCTTATGTCAGAAAATTCAGCGCAAAAATCCTGGATTACGAGGCGCTGGGAACATCCAGGAAAACGCAGATACTACCAGGCGTATCTGCAGGAAAGTTTACTTGGTTGGGAGGTTTTTCGTTGCTGGGGTGGCATTGGCCAGGCGACCGGGAGTAAGATGGTTGTGCCGTGCGAGTCATATCAGGATGCGCTCACTAAGTTGACTGTTGTGGAGAAACAACGATCTCAAAAACAATACAAGTTAGTGTCATCACTTAAGGGGTGGATAATGAGTCAAGACGACTTAGAACAGAAACGGTTGAAAAAAATACGAGAACAAGCGTTCTCGCGGTTGTCCGATGGTCAAAAAGAGTTTTTTCTAATGCTGGAAAGAGTACCAAGAATTAGCCATTTGTGGGATATAGAAAAAAAGGCGTTAAAGGTCGAACTGTTTGAGGCAGAGTTGGGCGTAATGAGCAGTGGCGAGGTGCATTTGGCAAAATTCTTCGCTTCCCTTTGGTTCCACAACAATCAGCGTTACGGGTTTGACCTGGTGGATGCTATATCGGCTCTTGATGGCCCGGAGCGTGAATTGATTCGTGAATGGATCTCTGATCCGTTTTGGCCCTAGCGGATGAGTACGATACTAGTTGTTGAATGGTTCGCTTCTCTGGCTACAGTCGCCGGTGCGGGTCTTCTGGCTTTTAATTGCCGTTACTCTGCATGGGGGTGGCTATTCTTTCTGATTGCAAATATTTTGTGGTTGACTTACGGTTACTTGTCTTCCGACATGGCTATTTCTTTGCAAACTATGGTGCTCACCGGGACCAGCATTATAGGTATTTACCGGTGGTTGCTTAAACCACGTTTTTTTGTGCAACTGTAAGCCGGGATTAAATACCCTTAGTAGGCGGGGTGGTGTTGCCTTCTTGCTAGCTGTATACATTCATTTGAACTCGTCTTCTATCGACTTTTTCTCTTTGTATTTAGCCATAAATTTATCAATAGATTCATTCAGCAATGCTTTTCTGAGACTATTCGCTTGCTGGTAAGTAAAATACATCGTGTTAATTTGATGCTTAATATAGTCATTACTGGTTGAAGGAACATTTGGAAACAAAAATACAAGTTGGTGAATCTTTGACGATTGTGAAAAAAACTGTACTGTAAATGGCCAGCCCCATGTTTCATACCAGTCATTTCCAGATTTAAAATAATACCTGATAGGTTTTATCTCCGTAATTTGTTTGTCAATTTTTACTCTTTTTTTTGTCGCTTGATTGTTCCAGGCGTTATATTTCAATATTGAATCAATAAGTTTCTTTCTGTTTTCATCATCAAGCTGTATTACACCGACATGTAATATTTCCTCAACGTATATATCTATCCGTTTATTTTGTGGCTCAATTCTTAACGATATGTTTTTGTTGTTTTGGCTTTTCCACACATCATTATAATATTTGTACTGTAAATCAGATCTGTACAATATTTCTTCTGCACTGCCCGGGTTAGACAATACTACAAAGGAAATTAATACATAAATATATTTCATTGTACTACCTCCATCATTGGATAATTACCTACTTCACGCTTGTTTAGTGAGTTTACGGTAATGCTTTTCCTTCAATTTATCTAGGGCAGTTTCTCCACCCAGGCGGGTAATTGTTCAAATAGCATGGTTCTTAGTTTTTGGATTTGTATTGGTGTTTACGCCATTCCCAGGGCGGTATCGGGTGCGCCACCGACCAAATGCCCCGCCGGGCTGACCGGGCCTGGCTCTCCAGCTCCAGCAGGTTTTTATCTTTGCCGTATTTGCGGTAAAACCAGGCATACCCTGCCTCCACCATAGCGGCATTGATATAGCGATTGTCCAGGTACACTTTCCCTATCGTCCGGCCATAGCGATCCTTGCCGACTGGTTCTACTGTGACCATTTTACCGGCAATCCACCCTGCCAGTGCTTGTTTTGCTTTTTTGCCATACGGTTGTTTGGATTCGGGCGCGTCGATTTCCGCCAGTCGAACTTTTGTTTTCTGCTTGCCGTTTAAGATGGTGATGGTGTCGCCGTCCGCGACATGAATCACACGGCCTGTGTCTGCAAATGCGGCTATTGATATGCATTGTATAAAGGCGATGGTGACAATTGAAAATGTGTGGGCCTTGATCATTCTAATGAATGTAGCTCTCTTTGCGGTGTTTCGCCATGAGTACCCAGACTTATCCACAGTTTTTGTGTATAAGCGTGGAACGGCTTTATTTTCATTTCAGCGTAGATCCGGCTGCGCTATCTGCAGTGTACTTTTGTTTATTTAGATTTTATTTTTCTCCACGTTGGTTACCTTTTTCCAGCCATACGTGCCCCTCTTCCGAGTATATCTTGTTGTGCCGTCTCGCTGTAGCAGCGATTGCCTATATTTTTCGGTTTGCCAATACCGGGTAATAGAAAAACCGGCCATCTGTTGATCTTTCCACAACCAGGTAGGCGTACAGTTTCTCTTCGTGGACTATGCCTCGGTAGGTCAGTTGTTTGTCGAGTGGGATTTGTTGGTGGTATTGTCCCCCATCGATGGCTTGTATTGTGAATCCGCTGGCTTTCAAGGTCAGCGATTTGGCGAATTGCCAGGGTGCTTTGGTTAACGCATTGATATTCACGGCGTAGCCTTTGGGCAGGCCGTTGTCTTCGATATTCCCTAAGAATGCTTTGATGTTTTCGTTGGTGGCTGTTTTCAGGTACACGGCTTTTGCCGGTGGTTCCAGACTGACCCAGCCGGGTGTGCCGGATTCTGTGGCGAGGTTGAGGGACAAGATCACCCGTGAGTCCTTTTTTGTCGTTGTGTTTGTGTAATGGGTTTTCATTCTAGCAGACTGCTGCGCACCGCGCTGTCGTGAACCAAGCCAGTTAAGGCCTGTCTTGGCCCTGCGGGCTTCCATCGCTGTCTGATGCTAAGGGGTGCCACCCCTCGCGCCTGCAAGGTCAGCCGTGTCATCCGGTCGCCCGTGTCCTCGCTGCGCTGCGGGCCGCGCCAGCTCCCTCCTTCCCGCACCCTTCCCTTGCACTTGCTACCCCCGTGCTTCGCCAGCAGGACAGGAGCGCAGGACGCAGTCGCTGCGCTCTTTTAATAACAATGGGGAGTATTTTTAATGAATGCACAGGCTCAACAACTTTTAGAACTGGCGAAATCAACGGGGCAGGATTTTGAATGGTATCCAACCACGCCGCAGATGATTGATGCGGTGAAAAAGGATTTCTCCGGGGACTTTGATCATCCCAGTATTTTGGATTGTGGTGCGGGTGATGGCCGGGTGTTGCAGGCGTTAACCGATGGCGACCGGTATGCCATTGAGAAAAGCCGTCCATTGCTCGATGCGATGGACCGATCCATTTTCATCGTTGGTACTGAGTTCGCAGAACAAACATTGATCGACAAAAAAGTCGATCTCGTTTTCTGTAACCCGCCTTATAGCGAATTTTCACTCTGGATGCTTAAAATCATTCGAGAAGCGAATGCGCCTTTCGTCTATTTCGTGGTCCCTTCCCGGTGGTCCGATGACCCCGCGATCGCGGAGGCCTTAGCAGCGCGAAGCGCCGAAGCGGATGTCATTGGCCAGTTCGATTTTCTTCATGCGGAACGACAGGCGCGGGCTAGAGTTGATATTGTGCGGGTGCGTTTGTGCTACAACAGCCGCTATAGCTCTCAGATTAAGGTTGATCCTTTTTCCCTTTGGTTTGAAGAGAATTTTGCTATTGAGATCAACAACACGGAAGCCAGTAAGTATGATTTGGATTCTGCGCGGGAGGCAACCGTCAGCGAGCGGGTGAATCAAGCACTGGTGGCCGGTTCCGATATTGTGACCGCTTTGGAAAAACTGTACCGGCGGGATTTGGACAATCTCATTGGTAATTATCAATCGCTGGAAGCGATTGACCCCGTGATATTAAAAGAGCTGGATGTGAACCTCGAAGGCCTGCGCGCGGCGTTGCGGCAGAAAATAGAAGGTCTTAAAGATACCTACTGGAAAGAGTTATTTAATCACTTGTCCAAGATCACGGAACGGCTCACGCACAAAACCCGTGAAGCGATGCTGTCACATTTAACCGCGCATACCCATGTGGATTATACCGCTTCCAATGCCTATGCCGTTTTGATTTGGGTGCTCAAGAATGCCAATGTGTATTTTGATGACCAGCTGGTGGCCCTGGTGGAACGCATGACAGAAAAAGCCAGTATTCAGCTGTACGTGTCGAATCAGAATACGTTCGGTGATGAGCAATGGCGTTATTGCACCACACCTAAGGATCTGGACCGGTACGGATTGGACTATCGCATTGTTCTGCACCGCACCGGTGGTATTTGTACCTCACAGTGGTCCTATGATCGTAACCGGTTTAATGGCCTGGAAGAGCGTGCGTTTCATTTGGTGAATGATATTCTGACCATTGCGAACAATTTAGGTTTTGAAACCGGCCACTGTAACGCCAGGCAGTACCAATGGGAGTCCAACAAGCGTATCGACTTTGATTGCCATCGCAGCGGTAAAACAGTTTGTTTGATGCAGGTGCGAGCATTCATGAATGGCAATCTGCATATTAAGTTCAATCAGTCTTTTATTTGCAAGCTGAATGTTGAATTCGGGCGGCTTAAAGGCTGGTTGAAATCGGCAAAGCAAGCCAGTGATGAGTTGTTGATTGATGAGGCTGAGGCGGTTGCGGCCTTTGATTCAAATTTGTCCTTGACGGCGGATAATGTGTTGCGGCTGGCGTTTTCTGCAGGTTGATATCGTGCTGCGCGGGGTGCGAGTTTCGCGCCCCGCTGGCCGGTGGTGGGCTTTGGCGGGCAGCTGCTCGTTGCAGCTGCGGCTTTTTGTGGTCGCTCTACCAGCTCGTAGACAACACTCGCTCGTGTCGCTTGGGGCATCGGGCAGGCGGTACCGGTCGGTCACTGGCGTTGTGGCTGGTGCTGCCGTTCCCTCTCGATACCGCCTGCCCTTCCCTGCCCGTTGCGCTTAGACATCCTTGTCAAAGCGCTTAATGCTTAAGTTCAAAACCCTCTGTCGGCTGTGCTGCGCACGCTGTTTGTCTCATCTCCCCCTGGGCGGGATTACAGGGTAGCACAGAACCTGATTCCAGCAAGGGACGCCTCCCTAACCTTCCGCGCTTCGTTTAAATACACTTCGCTTGTGCAGGCCAGGGCCTTCCCTTGCTTCCATCAGAACCTGTGCCGTTACCCCTTCTTCCCTTTGCCCCCAGGGGGCGATGTTTATAAGAGCTTTTATAACAACTTAATTCCGTTGGAGGTAATTAAACATGTGTGAAGCAGTAACGGCAGTTCAGCTAAACCGTATTGCGGCGCTAAACGATTCGCTTCGCCGCTCGTTTTTGGGTGGCCAGGTGTTATTGACGCCAGGGATTTACGATTTACCCGAGGCAGACCAGAGCGCCGTCCTGGAAAAGGTAATGACTTTCGATGCCTTTGATTCTGAGGATGATCCCTACGGCGAGCATGATTTTGGCTGTGTGGAACACGCAGGTAAGCGGTATTTTTTCAAAATCGACTACTACGACAAAGGCATGGAGTACCGTTCCGCCGATCCGGCGAACCCGGAGGTCACGGTGCGCGTACTCACCATTATGACGGCTTTGGAGTACTAGCGCAGGGAGCGCCGTTCGCGGCGCTCTTTTTCATTTTCAATATTGATAATTCATTGGAGGTTTTTATGATCAAGAATATTCCGTATTCCCAGTTAACGATTTCTGAAGACAATGTGCGGGTGGTTTCAGCCAGCAAGCATAGCGACAAGCAATTGCTGGCGTCGATGCAGGCGCGGGGGATCTTGCAGAATTTAGTGGTGGCACCGACTGGCAAGAAAAACGTGTTTGAAGTCATCGCCGGCGGGCGGCGTTTTGCCGCCGCCGGTGTGCTGATCGATAAAGGCATTTGGGATGAAAATATTGAACTGCCCTGCCGGGTCAGTGCGGATGACGATGTGACTGCCGTATCGTTGTCTGAGAATCTGCATGAACCGATGCACCCGGCTGATGAGTTTATGGCGTACCAGGCGATGGCAAACCGGGGCATGAGCGAGAAACACATTGCGCAGGAATTCGGGATTGCGACTGCCCACGTTAAAAAACGCCTGCGCCTGGCGGACGTGGCTCCGGCCATTGTCGAGGATTACCGCAACGGTAAACTAGGCATTGAGGAAGTCATGGCGTTTACGGTGGAGGCAGACCATGAAAAGCAGCTTCATTGTTATAAGGAACTGGGCGGCCATGTGTACCCGCACAGTATCCGAAGCTACTTGCTCAATGGTGCGGAAACCAGTGATTCCCCCATTTGCCGGTTTGTGGGCCTGGCGGCGTATAAGAAAGCCGGTGGCGTTGTCAGCAGTGATTTGTTTGAGTCACGGACGTATTTGCACGACCTGCCCTTGCTTAACGAGCTGGCCACTAAGAAGCTGAACAAAGTGTCGGCTAACGTGAAAAAAGAAGGCTGGGCGCGTGTGGAGGTGTCGCTAGAAGGTTGCCATGCGGGTGCCGGGCTGTTTCGGGCTGAGCCTGAATTCGTGGGCGTACCCGCCGCACTTGAGACCGAGATCACGCAAGTAGATGCCGCTATGGGTGCGATGGAGGATGATGCCGAGGACTGGACCGATGAAAAATACGCACAGTTCGAGGCACTGGAAAAACGAATGGATGAGCTGGAAGCGAAGAAAGACACCTACCAGCAATACACGGATGAACAGATCGCGCAGAGCCAATGCATCGTGACGGTAGACAGTGAAGGTAAACTGCTGGTGTTGCGCGGGCTGATGAGCAAAGCGGCCAGTAAGAATCAGCAGAGCCAGGCCTGTGCGGCCAGTGATTTCCCTCCGGCCAGTTCGTTGTCCGCTGCCCTCTTGTCGGATCTGGCCTTGTATCGCCAGCAGATTGTGCAGGCGGCATTGTGCGGCGATGCCAAGCTGGCCACGGATCTGTTGCACTACAGCGTGTGCAAGCGAGTGCTGGATAAGCACGGCTATTATGACGCTGTGATCAATTTCCGGGCGGAGGTTTGTGAACAAAACACCAGCTTGGATGATCTGAAACAAACGAAAGCGGCCAAGGCCATGGCTGAGGATCTGCTGTCGTTGTCAACACAATGGCTTAACGCCGATGAGCCGGTCGAGAGCTTTGAGGCGTTTCGGGCGTTAGCGCCGAAATTGAAGGGGCAGCTGGTCGCGTTCACGGTGGCCCAGTTGTTGGAGATAGGGTTGTCCGACGCAGAACGTGCGCCCCTGGGTGAACACGTCGCCGGTTTGTTGAATATTCCGTACTCGGATTATTGGCGGCCTAATGGCGACAATTTTTTCAAACGTCTGAGTGCAGCGGATTTGCTGGCCCAGGGCCAGCAATGGTTTGGCGATGACTGGCTAGACGATCACAAGAGGGACAAGAAAAAGGATCTGGTTCAATTTTTCCACGACTTTTTCAATACCGATGGGGATGGGTTGCCTGAGAATCTGGCCTCGATCCGGGAGTCCTGGATGCCGCAGAGGTTTGAGTAATTTTGGGCATGACCTCCCCTTTCGGGGAGGTATCTTTGAGTCTGTACGCAAATAATTAATGGAGTGAGTGATGACAAAAGAAATTCAGACCATCGCGGACCGGGACACTTCGTCCTTGACCGTATCGGAACAAAATTCCCTGATGAAAGTCATTTTAGAAGAATTGGTCCACAGTGCGGCGCTGGATGACCAGGCCAACGATGTGTTGGAAGTTTTCGATGACTACGATTGGCGTTGCAGGGACGACGCCGACCAGGCGGCGTTTCAATGCTTGCGTGAAAAAGGCAACGACGGGACCATGAGCTACGCTGAATTGGATCAGTTTTTAGACCTGGTCAGTGCCTCAGGTCCGGTGCATTTGTATTTTTGGATACGCAAAGCACGGCATGTGTTAAGCGAATAGTTTTCTGGTTGTCTTCTAACAGGCAGTTAAGCTGTTGGTTTTTGCACGCTTTGTCCACACAAAGCGCTGGTTGACTAAGCGCGGCGTGTGGGCAATAGGGTGTGAAAACCCGGGCGGTATCGGAGGCAACCGGTGGGCGGTTGCGCTGTTTGTTTTTTGTCGCTACGCCAGCTCGTTGAAAGCACTCGCTCGCTTCACTCCGGGCATCGGGCAGGCGGTATCGGTCGGTCACTGGCGTTGTGGCTGTGGCTGTCGTTCCCGCTCGATACCGCCTGCCCTTCCCTGCCCGTTGCGCTTAGACATCCTTGTCAAAGCGCTTAAAGCTTAAAGTCAAAACCCTCTGTCGGCTGTGCTGCGCACGCTGTTTGTCTCATCTCCCCCTGGGCGGGATTTCAGGGTAGCACAGAACCTGGCTGCGGCAAGGGACGCCTCCCTAACCTTCCGCGCTTCATCAAAAACATTCCGCTTGTGCAGGTCAGGGCCTTCCCTGGCCTACGCCAGAACCTGTGCGGTTTAACCCTTCTTTCCCTTTGCCCCCAGGGGGCGATGTTCGAAATTCTATTAAAAGACAAGACATGGAGGGTGTACGGATGGGTGCGAAGAAGATTTCTCAGTTTCGGATGATTCGGGTGGCGTTGTTGAATGATCAGTTTCGTCGGTCGTTTAAAGGTGGTTCGGTGAATGTATCGCCCGGTGTGGAGGCGTTGCCGGAACCGGTGTTATTTGAAGTGCTGAATAAAGTGCGGGAGTTTGATGATTTTAGGCCGTGTTTTGATCCTCGCGAGGAACACGATTTCGGGGTGTTTGCGCATAACGGTGAGCGGTTTTTGTTTCAGATTGATTATTACAACCAGGACATGACCGCCCGGTGCGAGGACCCTGGGGATGAAAACGCGGTGCGTGTTTTGAGTGTTAAGAAAGCGATGGGGTATTAGTTCTGCCCTCCCTTGAGCGCCTTTACCGGCGCTCTTTTTTAAAGGATTTGATGATGGAAAATTTTGAACGAATTGCCGAGCAGTACAGGAGTGAGATTTATACGTCGGACCTGCGTTTGTCGCACGGGGTGATCACGTTAGCGGACTACTTTTCGGTTTGTCGCGCGATTATGGAAAAGGAAGGCGTTGAGTGTTGGGAAATGAATGAGGCCTGCGCGTTGGTCATGGGTGAGGACAGTTATTTTTATCCGCCTATTGGCAAGAAGTTTATTGCACCGGAGCGTAACTGGTGTCGGATTTGGAGTACGGCAGTGGATGAGCTCGTGCCGATTGACGTCCTTTGGCCGCACCTGCCGGTGCGGTCAAAGAAATTGATTTTGTCCAATGCGGGTGTTCCGTGGGGCGCTGTCGTGGAACTGCCTTGGGCGGAGCTGCCAGAGGATAGTCGCCGGGCGATAGTGTCGGAAATGTTGTCTTTGCGCCGTGATGCCGTTTAAATGTGGTACAATTTAGTTGATTTTAAAAATCCCGCGCTGGCGGTTCCAGTATTCCTGATAGGAGAAAAAACATGACGATGATTAATGCAACCCCCGCATAATATTACATTATTATGCGCGTTTAGTGTTATTTGTGTGTTTTGAGGGTTTTACCCTAAGAATCCGGTTGAACAAGTCCTTTTTTGTAGGCATATCATATATCCAATGAACGAGTGTAGCTGTATCTTAGTTTTATTACTTATATTTATCAATAAGTTATACGTATTTTTTAAGGCTAGTCCTTTTTTGTAGTCATATTCGGGGTTTTAGATACGCTTCCAACCGCCTTTTTTAATCCGGCAGCGTATAGCTAAATTTCAAATGAGTGATATTGCGTCCCTCTTTGAACGGTTTGAAATTGATTACCAAGCCGGAGTTGTCCTTTAATTCTTTTAGTGCTGGATTGATGACCCGTGCACGCAAGTTTGAGAACCGCTCGTATTTTTTTTGAATCTCAAATCGCTCCCGCAGTTCGTTGACGCCGATAGTGAACCCGTGTTCATCTTTGTACTGCATAACCATCTCATAGAGGCGGATCGCATACACACTTCGCAAGGAGCCAATATTTTTGAGCTTATAGGATGTAAAACGGCTGTTTAATTTCGTCAAATACGGCGCCACCCACTCCGTGAACGACACGGATACTGTGCCCTCCCCTTTCATATATTTAACCCGGCTGACCCAGCGTATACGCTCTTCGTTACGACCGTCATAGGTTTTGATGTCCCGGTCGAATAACCTGTCCGCTGCTTCGGATAATGCTTCGTAGGCTTTGTTATCAGAAAGATTGAAAACTTCTGCAAAGGTCTTTGCGGTAAATGTTAAAACCTTTGGCAGGGGCTCATCGGGATCGATCGTTGAGATGGCCGACAGTATTAGCCGCTGCTCGTTCAGTGTGAGCTTATAGCTAGCTTCAATTAAATCGTTACTTTTAGTAACCGTGCCTTCAATGACTTCGCTAAGATAACCCATCGGGCCAGGCCTCCATGACTATACAGCTACATTGTTTAGCGTATGTAGTCATATAAGCACAGTTTGATGCGCGTTGATAGTCCTTTTTTGTAGCTGTTTTGTCGTTCTCTACCCCTGTGGAAAGCAGTCCTTTTTTGTAGTCATATCTGTGGACAACAGTCCTTTTTTGTAGCGCTATCTGTGGAAAGCAGTCCTTTTTTGTAGTCATATCTGTGGACAACAGTCCCTTTTTGTAGCATCTCACCGATTTTCTTGACTATTGTATTTAACACAATATATTGTGTGTCAAATTTCTGTAATCACACTATATGTTGATTATTGTTTAATCAGGAGAAAGACCAGAAGATTTTTTTAGACTGAAAACGAAAAAACCCGCTGTTGGCGCAGCAGGTTTTTTTCAATTCGTTTAGTTAACTTTCACTCGTTGGCTAAACACAAAAAATTTCCTAAAAATCACCTTTGATGGTGAGGCTTTTTTGTGCCTCACTGCCGAAGCAGTATGGGGATAGTGTAATCAACTCTGACAAGATGTCAATAGATTACGGGCGCATGATGCACGTTTCCGATTATTTTTCGGAGACCGGTGGTTGCGTGACCATCAAAACGCCAAATCCCCGTGGTTTTGCTCACGATAGCGAAACCATGAGCGTTGCATTTGCCAAAAATCCAGATAGATTCAAGCGACATCGTGAGGGGACTTATACCCTACCCCCTATGAAAACCCATCCGTTCTACATTCAAGAAGCTGAAAAACGTTTAGGCCAGTTGTTTAATACCGGTATTCGGTGGCATGTTAAGGACTATTCCAGACGGCTATGGCAGCGGTTCAAATATCACAATGACAAACTCAACAAAGACGGCCGAAAACGTAAAGTGAGGGATCAGTTTTTGCTTTCTCTGGATCGCGTGCTGCGTTGCTTGGTGCTGAAATGCAACATCCAGCCGAACAATCGGTTGAACAATCTGGAAGTCAATGACCTGGCGCTGGTCGATATTGCTCATTGGACCGGCCTGTCATTGTCCACCGCGAACGACTGTATTGTTAAACTCAAATTGCTGGGCCTGTATCGGTCCAAACCAATGAAAATAAAAAAACGCGATGAATCCGGAGCGATTTATTATCGGGAAGGCAAATCGAAAAAATGGCTGACCTGGAAATTGTTCGATTTGTTGGGGATGAAAAAGAAAATCAAAAAGAACCTGGGCGATCGTATTAAGCCAACTCAGCCACCTAGTGTCCAGCCAGCTTTTTCGGCCAAGGCCTGCGCAACAAACAATCCCAATAAAACGGCGGCGAAAACCTACATGGATGAAATTCGCGGGATGCTCAGTTCCGCTGACCCCCCTTGACCCGATCCCTGTACCCCTTCCTTATTTCCATTTTAACGAACGTTCGTTAACGGCCTCATATTCCCCTTCGACCACATTGCGTGTGGCAATACGCTCTATTAGGCCGTGTAATAGCGGTTTTATCCATGCTATTTGCCTTCCCGGCTGTTCTGTACCCTGTATGGTTACTATTTCTAAGATATTAAATCGCATTGTGTATAAGTGTGTGTATTTTAATCAATATAAATCGCATTCTTTTTAGCGTATTATTTGGAATAAATCGGATTCGTATTTATCTGTTTAATAGATTCAGTTAATTTGACATATCACAAGGATACTGGTGCTATCGCACCAGCAAACCGCTTTCTGCATTGCCCGTGTTAGAAATCCCTCACTGAAACACCACTACTCGCCACACAATACCATACTGAATTCTTTAAACCCGTTCGAATCCATACAGTGGAAATACAGCACTACTTCCCGTACAACCATCGTGCCAATACGTTTTTGGTCGTCCAATCAATGCGTGGGTTGCACCTCATTCTTTCTGCTATTCGGATTGGCCTGTGGATTCTTTCGGGTTTTTTGTTTTTATCTGAGGACATGTTTTGTCTAGTTTCAACAGCAACACCGTTTGAGGTGTCGTAGCATGGCCGAGCGTTGACGCACCATAGAGATATAGCTATGATTAGCTATATCTTTTATCGTTTCGGCGTTTCAATGAAAACAATCAACATGCACGATGCTAAATCGACGCTTTCGAAAATCGTCGAACATGTAGAAAGAGAAAACGAGGAAGTGTTTATTGCTCGCAGGGGTGTCCCCTGCGCCCGTATTGTGCCGGTGAAAAAATTGGTGCATCGGCCTAAGGGATTGCTGAAAGGCAAAGTGAAGATTAAACAGGACCTGGATGCGAACTAAAAATGCGCGTGTTGTTGGATACAGCAGTTTTGTTGATGTGGCTGCGGGATGACAAGAAGCTACCGGCAAAAGTGACAGAGATTATCTTGGATGCGGACAATGATATTTTTGTCAGCGCCGCGAATATGTGGGAAATTTCCAGGAAAAGACGCGATGGTGTGATTGATATTGATATGGAAGAGCTGGCGGATGCAATTAAACAAAGCGGATTTGAAACGCTGCCATTGTCTGCAGCACATACAGTACAGGTGGATCTATTGCCCGAGTATCATGATGATTTGTTCGACCGTTTGTTGTTGGCGCAAAGTGCGGTTGAGCCTATGCGTTTATTAACTCGCAATAAAATATTAAAAAACTACGGGGGGAACGTCATTCTTGTCTGAATTCAAGCATGCTTGAATTGGGTTAAAAGTGTCGACTCTCCCTGCCCTTTGACTCTGACAGGCAGGTAAAAACGATGGCTAAAATTATTTCCATCATTAATCCGAAAGGCGGATGCGGTAAAACCACCCTATCCACCAATATTTCGCGCGGCCTGCAAAAACGCAATTTCTCCGTGATTATCGGAGACTGCGACCAGCAAGGTTCCGCGCGGGACTGGTACTCCGCAGGTGGTGACGAGAGCGATTTCGCGCCTGTTTATGGAATCGACCGCCCGCAGCTGGTCCGTGGTATTGCCAAGGTCGCTGACGACAAGGATTTTGTGATTATTGACGGGCCGGCAACGGACATGGCGATTAATGCGGAGACTGTTGTGATCGCTGACATCGTAATGATCCCTATTAACCCTTCCCCTTACGACATTTGGGCCTGCGGTGAATTAGTTGACCTGGTGAAAACCCGTCAGAGCGTGGCTAATGGCCGACCGGTGTCACGGTTTGTGATTACTCGGCAAAAACCCAATGCGTCGTTATCTGCGGAAGTGCGTAATGCCTTGGAAGACCAAGGCGTGAACTTGTTTCGCAGCTGTACTTACGACCGGGAAATCTATAAGCAGACTGCTTCGCGAGGTCAGACAGTATTTGAAGGCCATAATAAATCGGCTAAAGAGGAAGTGGATCTTATTATTGATGAAATTATTGAGATAACCAGGGAACTATCATAATGCTGAAATTAGGTGGTGAAAAAGCCAACAAGCCAACGCGCCAATCACAGTTAGACAATGAGCTGTTGAGTATCATTGAATCATCGTCTGTTTCTGGCGATCATCGAAGAATACCCGTGCACCTTATTAGTAATGACCCAGGTCAGCCTCGAAAAAAAATGGTGAATCTGGAACAGCTGGCGGATTCTCTGAAACGGAACGGCCAGATCCAGCCAATCGTTCTTCGGCGTAATGAGGCAGATCCGCAGCGTTTTATTATTGTCGCTGGAGAACGCCGTTGGCGTGCTGCACAGCTGGCGGAATTCTCGGAAATTGAAGCTTTGGTGCGAGATTTCTCTAATGACGAATTACATCGAATTTCGCGCTTACAGATGGCGGAAAACAAGGACCGTGAATCCTTAACGCCATTAGAGGATGCAACCTGGCACAGTAATTATGTCAATAAATTTTTCGGCGGCGACCAGCGCAAAGCGGCGGAAGATTTGGGAGTTTCGGATACCTATGTATCAAACCGTTTGTTGATTTTAAAAGCCGATGATGAAGTGTTGCAGTTTGCTGATGAGGATGTGACCAAAGATATCGACACCATCGTGTTGCTAAAGCGGCTTTATGAAAAGGATAAGAAATCTGCCCGAGCCTGGATGGCGGATGCCCGGAATAACAAATTGAAAGGCTCTTTGCGCACATCGGTGCAGAGTGTTTTGAAGCAGGCTAAAACGGGCAAGAAGAAAACTGTTAGTGCCAAAGCAGGGCGCGAAGCAAGTATAAAAATGGTAGCCGATAAACCGGTGTTGTCGATTGCCTATAACGGTAAAGAAGAGCACCGTTACGTGCTGGGTATATCAGATTTGGCTCGATTGTCCAAAGAACTGGCAACGGCAAAGAAATCTCTCGCAAAGTGAGCTTTCAAGCATGCTTGAAAACAGTGGGGGTGACTTTTCTTGCGGAGCGGAGCAGGGCAGGGGTGGTGTAGCGGGCAGCGTGTATAATGGTTCCTTAGTTGTTCCGTTTAGGGACCGGGCCCGATGAAGGGGAGAGGAAATGGAAAATTCGATGCCGTACCCACAAGGATTTGCAAGGGTTGTTATCGCTTTGATTTTATTAAGTATTACAGGTACGTTGTTAGCGTTGGTCAGAGGGACTTGGCTTGTTTTCTCCCACGACTCTTATTTTGCCTTTTGTTCTGTACTGGTTTCTTTGGCGATCTATGGGGCTGAATGGGCCTTTTTTTATTGTTTTTTATTCCCGTCTGTTCAAATACCCAGGTTTGTTTTTGCCTCAATTGTCATATTGTCGTGGTTGAGTTTGACGCCTTTTGTCGTTTTTGCCTTGGGCCGTGGGTTGCTTGCTGGCGAGCTGGTCCTGGTATCGGCGCTGGCGCTCGCCGTGCGGTTCGTGCCGTACATGCTTTTCGTTTGCATCGTTTCATTGCGTAAGGAATATGGTCTCGCTGTTAATTTTTTCTACAGGGGTATTGGATGAGAAAACATTCGCGGTTTGATTTTGGGGTGTGGTCGATTGTCTTGGTGTGTGGCGCCGTCAGTATGATTTGCGCTGCCTTCTTCCTGATCAAAGGATTATCTTCTGGTTCTTTTGGCAGCGCGACCAATGTCTTGATCATTGGCGCTATCGTGTTGCAGGTTTCCGAAGTTATTTTGTTTTTGCTGGCGTCCACGGATGTGCTGGGCCAGCATTCCAGGCTGGGCCGGGCGGGGTTTTTCTCGCTGGGGTGTTCCTTGTTTTTGTTTTCTGTTTTTATCATGACAATGGCACAGAGCACGTCGTTACAAACCGGTGTGCGGGAGGCCGCCGCCAACGATAGTCAGCGGCTGCGCCTGGAACAGCAGTTGGAGAGTTTAACCTCTATCATCGACAGTTACCGTAAGAATGCCGATACACAAAGCCAGTCCGTTTATGCCAACAGCCGGGCGTTGGGGCAGGACTCGATTAATCGCGCAGTTGAACTAGAGCAAAAGAAGTTTGCGATCCTGGAGCAGCTGGGCCAATTGGACCGGTCTCGCAAAGAGTCGTCTTCGGACTTTTTTTTGCGCTTGGAATCGCTCACAGGGATTCAGCAAGGGTATTGGGGTATTGCGTTTCTGGTTACACTCTCGTTGTTGTTTGAGGTCATTGGCATCGTGCTGATCACCACTGCGGTTAAACTGATGTCTGGCTATTTCAGCCCGGACAACGACCGTTTGGTTTTTGCGGCGGATGCGGTTTTTGAGCCCGCGCCCAGGCGTTCTCATCCGCTCGCGCTAAAGCCCGGCCCGTTTCCCTCTGGTGGTGAGCGCGGTATGGCACACCCGCCTGGCGTGCCGCCGGAATCGTCTGATGCCCCGTCTGGGACCGTTTTAGGCCGTGAGCCTGCGGAGGGTGCCGTCCCGCCGGTGTTGCCCGCAGGAAAGGCACAGGCGCCGTCAGGGCCTGACCGTCGCGCTGTGGTTGAACCGTCCCGAATGGCGCAAATGAATGCCGCTCGGGCCAAGTCGCGCTCGGGTGCGACGGTGGTGCCTTTTGGTAAGTCGCCAGTTCCCGATTCAGACAGTGCACTTGCCTCGGATGACGATTTGGTTAAAAAAGTGCTTGCCGCTCAACAATCCGGTGTTCTTCATGGTTTGAGCGTTCGGGCGATTAAGAAATATTTGTCAACAGGCAGTGATAGAGCCTCGCGTATTCGTCAACTGGTGTTGGCGGCTAAATCCAAAAAGAAAAAGGAAACGGAAAGTTAGCGTTTCCTGTTGTTCTCCCTGAACCGGCCAGCCGCTAGCTGGCTTTCGGTTTTTTGTTGATTAGTTTCCCTTAGCGTTTCGATTCCTTTTTCCCCCGCGCGATCGGCTGTCTGCCAGTTTTTTTGTCCTTCCGGTCCAAAACTCTTGGCCTTTTTTCTCTTGCTGGGTGTTGCCCATTCGTTGCTTTGCGCTTGGTTGCCTCGTACGGCTTTTCCGGGCGCCTGTAGCGGCTAAGTCTTTTCCTCGTCCTTAGCCGTTCTCGTTTCAGGGTCTGTGGTGGCTCACGCCGCTGAGTCTAGTTGATCGAGCGATTTCGGCCAGTTAATCATGGAGGGAATTTCAGTATTTATGCCAGAAAGACGGTGTAACTAGTTATTTTTATTCATATTATTAGCATTTTTTCCTTGCAATGTCGCATTATGCGACATATAATTAACTTACCACCAACGTTAATAGAGGAGATTCGTTACATGTCTAAATCAGTGAATAAAGTGATTTTGGTCGGCTGGCTTTTTTCCGAGGGCTGGCTGATATCGCCGGGGAGTATTTACGCAAGGGTTCCAAGGTCTACATTGAAGGGGAATTGAAAAACAGCAAATGGCAGGGCAATGACGGCGTTGATCGCTATTCAACTGCGGTGATTGTCAATGAATTGGTCATGCTGGATGCAATGCCGGTCGAAAATCACGACTAATTAAAAGCGCCCTTAGCTGGTGGCGGTCACCACCGGCTAGGGCTAAACACAAAAAACCCGTGGAGGTAATTTTATGTCTAAGTCTAATATTAACATACCCATCAAACAACTGGTAAAACCTGTCTCTCACGCAGAGTACGTCGAACAACAGCAGTATTTATTCAAAGTCATTTTTTCCGATCGCAGAGCCTGCGAGAACATTGAACAGCATGTCCATAATGTAAAGCGCGCCCTGGATGTTTCGCAAGAACTGTGTTCTATGCGCTGTGACACGCTTTCAGCGGATGACCAGGAAAATGCCTGGCGCACGTTGGCGCTAGCGGCGCGTTATTTTGAGCAACTGCTTATGCTGCTCACAGACAAGCCCGGACCCTTTAACTCAATAAAAGAGGTTTCTATGATCCGTGGCTTGCCGCCGGTGATGAGCCGTAAAACGGAGGTGGCCCAATGAATAACGGTAAATCCATTGTTGAGCACCGCTGATTTACCGGCTAGTGTGTACTAACGGTTTGGTAGCGGATGCCAGCGGCGATTATTCGCTGAACAAGTACCACGTTGGTCGCAACGTGGCAGCGGATAGCACCAACTATGAGATTTTCCGCGATGAAACCATTCAGGCCGATGATCGAGCGGTTTTGCTGAAACTGCAAGACACCGTCCGGGCGGCGTGCAGTCAGGACATATTCAATATCCTGCTGGGAAAAATGCGTGAAGCGGCGGGCGGATCGCGTATCCAGGTGCCGACCAAAGCGGTGGAAGTGCTGGGGAAAACCTGTGGTCTGAATGATTCGGAAAAGGGCAGTGTGCTGGAAAATCTGATTCGCGGGCAGGACTATAGCCGCTGGGGAGCGCTTAACGCGATTACCGAAGTGGCGAATACCCACCCGAACTATGAGCGTTCCACCGAGCTGGAAACGATCGGCGGGCGCTTGCTCGATTTGCAGCCTAGCGCCTGGAAACGGATCGCAGAGGCGGCGTAGTCACCGACCGGGCGGGTTTATCCCGCCCGGTTTTTTGTTTGGAGGGTAACCGCATGCGATTCATTGTGACGTGGGAAATTGATATAGAGGCGGATAACGCCAGGGAGGCGGCGAAACTCGCGCGAAGTATCCAGCTTAATCCTCATTCCATCGCTGTTGTATTTAGTGTGGCGGACGAGGCGGGACCGGGTCATTTGGAATGAACGAAAGGGCAGGGGAGATGGTATAATGCTGGCTAATTACCGGTCATATGTAATTTACAACATGCCAAAAAAGAAAACGCTCAAACTGGAAGAGGTCGAAAGTATTCTGCAATTGAGTGGCCCGCAATGTGCCGCTTTTTTCGGCTATGACCGTAAACATTGGGTAAAGATGCGAACGCGTCCATACGAATTCCCTGTACAAGATCGGTTGCTTTTTTCGATTCAGGCGCATTTGAAATTATCTGATGAAGAAATCGCCAAATTGAAGAAAGAGCGCCTTTCCATTTCGGAGTAGACCGTAATCCCGGTCTACTCCGGGATTGTTCCTGATCCTGATCCTGATCCTGATCCTGTTCCTGTTCCTGTTCCTGATCCTGTTCCTGTTCCTGTTCCTGATCCTGATCCTGTTCCTGATCCTGATCCTGTTCCTGTTCCTGTTCCTGTTCCTGGTTCCTGTTCCTGTTCCTGTTCCTGGTTCCTGATCCTGATCCTGGTTCCTGGTTCCTGATCCTGATCCTGATCCTGTTCCTGATCCTGTTCCTGATCCTGTTCCTGTTCCTGGTTCCTGATCCTGATCCTGGTTCCTGGTTCCTGGTTCCTGTTCCTGCCAGTTCCATTCTTGCTTGGCTAACCGGCCAGAACACGGTGCGATCAGAGAGACTCAGAGGCGTGAGCCACCACAGACCCTGAAACGGGAACGACTAGGGGGCGGGAGACGAACTTAGACGCGACCGGCGGCAAAATTCGTATACGATCGATTTTTGTGCAATCTCGACCCACGGCCATGGAATAATACACCTGAAGAACTAAATGTTTACAGCCATTTTATCACTATCCCCTATTTTATTGTTTAATAGACTTTTTATAGTGATAACACTGTTATCAGGGTGTTATCTGTACAACTCTTTTTTAGGGCCATAGATACTACTGCGATAGTGATAACACCTGTTATCATTGAAATCCCTTGCTATTTTTTAATTAATCGGCAAACTTGTGGTCTACAACGTCCAGTCAAAGGAGCGCCCCAACGGATGGCAAGTAAGATGATAGGCATACGTTTTAAGGAAACTGAGTATGAGGAACTGGTTCAAGTAGCGACTAATAGCGGCGTAACGCCTACCGAATATTTGCGTAGCTTGTATTATGAACGCAAGGAACATGACGACATCATGATCAAAATCAATACTCGGCTGCGGCAAATGGAGCTGAGTATTTTGCAAAAAATCCGGGATGAAATATCGGCACTGAAAATAGAAGTGATCGACGATTAAACGGAGGGGAGCATGGACGCATCGAATAATCCCGGCTATTACAACACCTTCCTCTTTCCCTTTGTGCTCACCCTGTTTAGCCTGGGGTTGAGCTTTTGGCTTGTGGCTGGGTTGACCTGGTCCTGGTCTATGCCGTTAGTCGGATTAACTGGATTTGGCGATATCGATAACCACATGCCGTATTTAGCAGATGGCCTGGCAACGATCTTTGGGTTATCCAGCGGCGGCCCGTGGGCGGATTACTGGTTTCAAATGGGGCAACGCGGTGTGCTGGGTTCGTTTTACGCTCACATGGCGATCCCATTAATTCTGTCGCTCACCGTGGCCTCGGTGGTGATGAAGTGGTCACTGCATTACTTCACGCCTAAAGATATCCACCTACGCGGATTGCAGTATCTGCAGGATGTTAAGCGCTCAGTTCAGGTCGCGCGCCAAACCAGTCTTCTGGAAATACGGCAAGGGCAACGCCGAGGTTCTCTCAGAAAACGTGGTTTACGTATTCACCGCGAAATCCCTCTGAGTTTTGAGAGAGAGTCCAGAGGTTTTCTGATGGCGGGTTCCTCAGGATCCGGGAAAAGCCGGTTGCTGTTTGATTTATTGGATCAAGTCATCAAAGACAAGCACCGGTGTTTGATCCATGACAAAAAAGGCGAGTATACCAGCGGCCTGGATGTACCCGAGTTCACCTTGGTTGCACCCTGGGATGAGCGTGGCGTGCCTTGGCATATTGCGGCGGATATACGAACAAAATCTGACGCGCGGGTTTTTTCCGAGTTCATCATCAGTGAGTCACGCGATCCGATGTGGTCGAAAGCGGCACAGCAGATACTGGCTGGCGTCATAACCCACCTCATTAATACAAATCCAGGCCGGTGGAATTTTGCCGATCTTCGCAATGCCATCTCGCAAACGCCTAAAACTCTGTCGGCTATTTTGGCGTCTACTTCTCCGGAGGCCGTAACCACGATGGCCAACTTAAATAGTCGAGAAGGCCAGGGTGGCCAAACCGGACAGGGCATCATGATCAACCTTCAATCGGAGATGTCGGCTATCTATGATTTGGCGGAGGCCTGGCCGGGGAGCCGAGATGGTTTTTCCGTGCGCCAATGGTTGGAGGATGATTATTCAGGCCCCCGAATGGTGATATTACAAGGATCTGAATCTCACGGGACTATCGCGTCCTCGTTGCATTCTGCTTTAATAACGATCGCGATATCCGAAATGGCGGACGCCCATTTTCCAGAAGTCAGGCAAAGGCAGGACGATTATCGCGTCTTTTATTTTCTCGACGAGTTGGATACATTAAAACCTATCCAAAAATTAAAAACGTTGATATCGGTTTGCCGCTCTAAGGGCGCCATCCCTGTTATTGGAATCCAGGATAAGGGGCAGATCAACGAGAAGTATGGCCGTGATACGTTAAATACCTGGTTCTCACAACTGGGCACGAAGTTCATCGGGTTCACCTCTCCGGGAGATACGGCGAACTGGTTTGCTAATGAAATGATTGGCAAGCGCGAGATAATGCGTTATGTCCATGGCCAGAGTTTAGACACAGAGAGTAATCGTTTGTCTGTGAGTACCCATCCGGAAAAGCGCGACAGCATCGTTATTATGGCTAGCCAACTATCCACGGATTTAACGATGGGCGAGAAAAGTTTCACTGGTTTGTTGGTGTGCACTGGCTGGCCTAACATTCACCGGCTGGAATGGAAAAAACGGCAGCGTCTCGCTTTGCGTGCTGCGGTTGTGCGGGCTCATTGGGCAATTCCACAGGAAGCAGTGGTTCAGGAGCAGCCGCCAGTTCCACCGCCGCCAAGGGCGTCGCATAACGACCAACTGTGTTTTGAAGGTATGACGCCTACGGCGGCGCCATCGAATGAAAGCCCGCCAGACTGGAGTGAGGTACCGGGATGGATGGGGCAAGATAATGATGCGTCAGCCAAGAAAAAAACCCGAAGTAAGAAAAAACCGGCACAAAAGAAAACTGCAAACATGCCTGTTAGACAACTCAGCCTTGACGAAACTAAAACTACTAGCAAGACGAAGCGGCTGGTCATCCGGACTGCATCTGCCGATCGTGCGGAGCAGGATAAAGATAGCCTGGATGTGCGTCAGCAAAAAGCGAGGTATAAGGCCGATCTCCTTCGCGATGATGGGCTCATGTTTTCCGAGGCATTAAAAAAACATGAGCAGGAATATATTGCCGGAATGATCAGTGAGTCGGACTATGAGAGGCACATTGTTCGGTTTCGTCAATCCGCCATGGAGGTATCTGACCCATGTTAACCGTATACCCTATGGGTAAAGCCGGAGACGGTGCAAGTGACTACTACACAAATTTAGCGGTTGAGGATTATTACAAAAAAGGTGGTGAGCCGCCTGGCCGGTGGCACAACCATCATCAGCTATCAGGTTTGGGGTTGACCAATACACTCGTAACGGATGACACGCTACGCTCAGTGCTGGCTGGCTTTCATCCTATTACTCAAGCGGCGCTAACCAAAAACGCAGGGCCAGAGCATTTTGCGGGGTGGGACATGACATTCTCAGCGCCCAAAAGTGTATCGGTTGTATGGGCTCAGGCAGATACGGACTTGCGGCATTCGATTCAACGCGTCCAGGACCTTGCTGTAGAGCGTACCCTTGCCTTTGTGGAGGAACACGTTGCCAAAACCCCGAGGGGCGCCCAAGGCAACGAGAAAGAAGCCGTACAGCGTTTGATTGTTGCTAAATTCGAGCATTCCACCTCACGGGCGCAGGATCCACAGTTGCATACGCATTGCCTGGTTGCCAACATAGCCCAGCGTTTCGATGGTAGCTGGGGTTGTCTGGAAGGCAGACCATTTTTTCAGTGGAAAATGGCGCTAGGCGCCATGTACCGGGCGGAGTTGGCCGATCTACTACAGACCCAGCTGGGTCTGCAGGTGGAGCAGGATAGTGGCAGTTTTCGTGTCAAACTGGTACCAAAATCGGTAGAACTGGAATTCAGTCAACGCCGGGTTAGTATAGTGAATGAACTAGAGGCGAGAGGCTGGACAACGGCCCAGGGCGCTCAAATGATTTCCAGCGCCACTCGGGAGCGCAAAGCAATGGTGGATAGGCCTCAGCTATTCGCGCAATGGCAAGACAGAGGCAGGGGATTGGGGTTTGGCCCGGACGAGGTGGCACGGCTATTCAATCCCGAGCGGCGGTTCGCTGGCAATGCTGTGAGTATCTCTTCAGTTGTTCCGCCCAGGGAAGCCCTTAAACAATTAACAGAAAAACGCAGTACGTTTCTTGAGCGTGATGTGTTCCGCTTGGTTGCCGAGAAAAGCCAAGGCGTTCAATCCCTGGCATCCGTAAAGCGTGATGCGATCAAAATTTTGTCCCATCCCGATGTGGTTATACTAAGCCGGACGGACGGCTCACGTGTAGAGATCCAGTATTCCACGACTGACATGATGGAGCTGGAGAAGTCCATGGTCCAAAGTGCTGTGAAGAGACAATCCGATTCGAATCATCGAATCAATCCGTCCGTTGTAGCGAAAGCGATTGCCAGCGTTCAGCAAAACAAAGGATTTGAATTGACCTCAGAGCAGGTGCGGGCAGTGCGTGGTGTGTGTTCCGAGTCCGGTGGTGTGGTGTGTATACGCGGGGACGCGGGTACAGGTAAAAGTACGGCCATGGAGGCTGTTCGAGTCGCCTTTGAAAGCGCAGGATACCGTGTGGTGGGTAATGCGCTGCAGGGTAAGGCGTCAACGGAGTTGTCTAAAAGCAGTGGCATTAAAAGCCAAACGCTCCACAGTTTCCTGGGTGATATCAACCGAGGTGATTTGCAGTTAGGTGCACGTACAGTGGTCGTGTTGGATGAGGCCGGAATGGTGGGTTCACGGCAAATGTCCGACTTGATTCGGGAAACCGAAAACGCCGGCGCTAAATTGTTGCTGGTCGGGGATAATAAGCAATTGCAGCCTATATTGGCCGGGGGCGCGTTTAAGGCGATTACCAATGAATTGGGAGCGTTTCCTGTTACGGAGATCATGAGACAGAAAAATGATTGGGCCAAACAGGCGGTCACCCACTTTTCTCAAGGCGATATTGCTAAGGCCATGGGTATGTATTTTGAGCGAGGGCGGCTGCATATTATGGACAATGCGGTCGATTCAAAGCTGCGCTTAGTATCCGATTGGATGGAGGCCCGACAACAACGCCCTGACCATTCCTTATGTATGATCGCCAATACACGCGCCCAGGTGAACGATTTAAACGCTCTGGCCCGGTATCGTTTGAAAGAACTGGGGCAGCTGGTTAACGGAACCCAAGTGTCCACACCAGGCGGTGACATGGAATTGTGCGTTGGTGATCGGCTGATGACCACTCGCAATTCCAAGTATTACAAAGTGGCTAATGGCACGCTGGCCACCGTTGCCGGTTTGCATACACCATCGAACGAGCGGTACTGGTCAGTGACTCTTAAGTTGGACAGTGGTCGACGCCAGCGTATGATGCTAAAGGACTACAATAAGTTTGAATATGGATATGCGTCCACAACACACAAATCGCAAGGGTCGACCGTCCATGAGTCATTCATCTTAATTTCCGAAGACAGCATGTTGAATCGCGAGCTGGCCTATGTTGCGAACAGTCGCCATACCCATGATTCGCACATCTATGTGGATCGCGAGTCGGTCCAGTCGTTTATGGAAGAATTGCGGCCAACCCCGGGGATGCTAGATTATGCGCGGGATTTAGCGCAGACGAAGCACCTTGAATTACCCTCAGGCTATGAGACCAGCTTTATGATAACCCGGGAATTCTTGAACCAGCACTCACAGAAAACATTAGATTACGAACAAGTGGCTCCGGAGCTGAAAGAATTGGAAGGGTTATTCCATGCTATGAAACAATCTCACCAAAAGGACACCACTTTGGATTACGATCAGAGACCAGGCACTTACGAGTATCCAGAAGGACTATCTCCTGCTTTGCCAACCAGTGTCGATAGCCCGGATAGTCGTGCGCCGCTGGCTTATATTTTTTATGAAGCAGAACGCCTGGCGCGAGAGACTGGTTTTGACTTGACGCCTGGTGATGCACGTGAGGCGATTAAATATCTGTACGACAATGGCGCTATTGATCGCGATACGCTATATGGCAAAGCGCTGGAGTGTCATCGCGCGGCGGGAGACTACTTGATTGACAATGAATTTGATCAGTTTAACCTGCACCACCAATCGGCACTGGATATGATTCGGTATGTCGGTCAAATGGATGCCGGCGCAATAGCGTTGCGCCAGACCAATCCAAATACTCTCGATTTGCCGGATGCGTTAACCAATTCCTGGGAACAAGGGAGGCAAGCGTACGTTCGGGCACAAGAACCAGAGCCTCAGTTTTCTCGCTAATCTACCGCCTGGGTATCCAGTTTGCCGGGTCTTGCGCCCAATCCTTTAACCGCACTAGTTTTTTGTGTTTGATCTGCCAGGCGTAGTAGCTGGCTTTTATCGCTTTTGCCAGCATCAATGCACTGATGCCGATGGTTCCGAACGCCGCTGAGGGAAACCCAGCATTGAAGCTAGTGGCAATCAAGAAGGGGGCTAATAAAACGCCCGCCATAAACACGAAATATTGTGCTCTTAAATTGGCGTAGCGTTTTTGTAATTGTGCTTCGCTGGCATTCTCACCGATTACCATCTGCTCAAAACTTTCGTAGGATGTTCTGCTTTGTTGTTTAGCAGCGGATCGTACCTCGTTATTTAGGGACTTCCCCCGGTTTTTCAACGCATTTGCATCACTTGAGAGATGATCATATGCACCTTTGAATAAACCTGCGCCAGTTAGCGTGACAGCGGCTTTTCCTAGTTTTTTGGCGATATTGGTCATCACATTCCTCCTGTCGCTTTGTTGCGTAACAGCTCCATTTGTTCTTTAGACCACTGCTTGGTTTGTTGTGCGACTAATATGGCAAGCAAGCTTTCAATACGCTGGTTTTGTTCGTATTGACGTTCCTCCTGTTTGATGCGATACGCCATCATCAACGCAATGTCGCGGACAGCGGCAGCGGGTGGATTCTCCAGTGTTTCCGTTTCCCACTGCTGATTACCGTACCGTTTCGCTGCTTCGTGATCACGCACCTCCTTCGGGCTAGCGCTTTGTTTGTCCAGTACTTTGCCTAAATGCTTTGATGGAATTCGGTCCGAAATAATCTGATTTAAACTATGTTGCGCTAGCGACAGTTTGGCCGACTCTGCATACAATATGTTTTGTGCGAGGACCGCGAGTTTCGATTCCTTCACGCTTTTCGGTAGCGGCGGGGTGGGATCCGGGTTAGTCGTGCGTGCCGCGAAAGATATCGCCGCCATCAGCTGGCTTTTATTGTATGCGTCGACATACAGATTAGCGGCTTCCAGATCGGCATTCGGGTACCGGCCGGGTTTACAGTTTTCCTCTTTTTTTCCGCAATAGTTCTCTTTGTGATGGTTGACTTGCGCCACTGAGTGGGCATATGGGTTAGTGGTTGACGTGTTCACGTCCGTTAATGGCTTGTCGAGGCTCCTGCTGTTCGATTTTTTGATTTGATCCGAAGCGGCGACCGCTTCAGTGGATTCGTTGTTGGTGCACATTTTCGGTGGAATGGCTGAATCGTATGCTATTCGGGCGTTGTAGAGGTCAACGACCGTTTTGTTTTCCTTGTCAGACGCCAGTGCAATGCTGGTCATCACTTTGGCCGTACGTTCGTTATCGTCTGGCGTTAAATACTCGTCGTAAAATTTTTCAAGGAATAAAATCATGGCAGCCGCTTCTTCCCCGCCCGTTGCTTTCGCTATCGGTGCGAGCAAGTACAAAATCGTACACGCCGCGCAGAATGAATAGACTGTGTGTTTAATCCAGGCCCTTGATCGTTGCATGTTTAAGCTCCTTGCATATTTTTTTGCTATGTATTAGATTCTATCACTCAATATACCTTTGAGCCAGGACGCTGTCTATTATAGAAGGAATGCTGATGTTAATATCATTGCAACTGATATGTCTGCTTAGTTTGTATAATTGGCATACACCCGCTGGTGCTGTATGAGTTTCCTCAATCCTCTCGTCAGTTTTATCGAAGATGCCTATATCATTTTTTCGCGCATGTTTAAGGGCACTCTGCCGGATTATGTTGATCTTTATTCGACATA
>JAOUJW010000034.1 GCA_029882975.1 Gammaproteobacteria bacterium | reverse complement strand
CAGTGACGGTGACAGTAGCGGTGCCGGTGCCGCCATTGCCGTCCGAGATGGAATATTGAAAACTGTCCGATCCGCTGAACCCGGTGTTGGGAGTGTAGGTGATGGTGGCGCCGCCATTAATGACCGCGGTGCCGTTGCCCGGTGCTACTGCAATAGCGGTAACGCTAAGGCTATCCCCGTCAGCGTCGCTGTCGTTGGTCAGGACGTTGACGGTTACAGCGGTATTGAAAGCTGTGGTGGCGCTGTCATCGATTGCCATCGGGTTGTTGTTTCCCTCTGTAGCTACGGTGACAGTTACCGTAGCGGTGCCGGTGCCGCCATTGCCGTCCGAGATGGAATATTGAAAACTGTCCGATCCGCTGAACCCGGTATTGGGAGTGTAGGTGATGGTGGTGCCGCCATTGATGACAGCATTGCCGTTGTTTGGTGTCACAGAAACTTCGGTGATGGTAAGAGTATCTCCATCGGCATCGGAGTCGTTGGCTAATACATCAACGGTCACGGGCGAATCGAATTCTGTGTTGGCGCTGTCGTCCACGGCAACAGGGTTTTGGTTTGCGTCGCCGCCGCCGTTGCCGCTGTCTCCGCCTCCGCCACAGCCACTGATGAAAACAGCCAAAATAATAACAAATAGAGTGTGCAGGATGTTCATGATTTTCTTATAACTCCGTATACAAGTTGTTAGTCGGTTCCTCTACGAAAAAGATTGGCACTGGGTAACATCGGAAAGCTTCCAGTACCCTGGGTCATACTGCTTAAACGGTTGTTGTCGATGGTTGCAAAAAGTTTAAAGTGATACTTATTTAAGAGAGCGCGCTGAGTATTTAGGTTTATATTTAACATACTCAGTCGATTAGTAAGGTTATGCCACACTTTATGGCATTAGTCAAAACCGGTTTCGTTGTATGTAATCTTTGTCAGGTGCTGGGTTTCGCGTCTATGCAGCTAATCACAAAACCGGTTTTGTTCTGGCTGGTTATTCTGATTTAGAAATATGTGGTGTCTATTCCAGCAAAATTGGTGTTATCACACAGGTGTGAACCGTTAGGTGTTGGTGGTGCCGTGGCCAATGCGGTGGTTAGTTCCGCAAAGTGATTGGTATTGATATCATCTGCCAGGGTCTGACTCAATGTGGGTAAGGTAAGGGCATAGTCCAGTGTCGCTTTTTCTGCAGCGCAGTAACCGGTGTAGTGATAGATTTCACCCATATTGTAGACAGCGTTGTCCTCACGGATGCTGCCGGCATAGTTGCGGACGACCAGGTTATAGTAATGCAAGGCTTGATTAAAGCCTGCGACCGGGTCAATTGCAGTGGGTGCTTCCAATTGGTAAATCGTGCCAATTTCATAATAGGCGTTATCAACCCAGTTACTTTGGGGAAAATCCTGAGCTAATGTGATGAATGTGTCCCGGGCCCAGTCCAGGGTCACTTGGGCCAAATCCAGATTGTTGTAAATACCGCTGCGTTCCACGGTCGGCAGGCTATAGATCATTTGGTAGCTTTTGCCCAGATAATAGCGGGCGTTATCAGCGCTATTGGAGCGCGAATATACTGTATTGGATAATAAAGTGGAAAATTGTAAGACAGCCAAACTGATTCGGTCTTTCATCACGGCAAAATCCTGGTTGTTCTGTGCCAGAGTTGCCTCATCGTAATAGCTGGAACCTGATTGATACAGGGCATTATCAGCCCAAATACTCAGTGGAAACCGGCTAACCAATTCTTGGAATGCTGTACGTGCTTGTACATACTTACTGGTAAAATCTCCGTTAACGTTCCCTGCAGTGATCAGCTCGGCTTGTTGTTGCAGGCTACGTCCTTCGAAGTAGTAAGCGCTGTCCAGACGGTTGCTGTTATTGAAGATTGGGTTAATAGAGGTGATCAAAGCGGTGAATTCAACAATTGCGCTGTCATACAATGAGGTTGCCGTATTGGCATCCGCGGTGCTCGATGCTTCATCATAGAATGTTTTCCCTATCTGGTATTGTGCATCATCCGACCAGTTGCTGGTGCCTGTGGTGACCAGTTTTATGTATTCCAATCTGGCATCCGCATAAAGCCCTTCTTCGTGGAAGCTCTGTCCTTTAAAGTATTGGGCGTTGTCGTTATAAACGCTCAGTGGGTCGGCGATCAGCGTGTCGTAATAGTGTCTTGCGTTGATAAACAGGTCAGATGCCAGGGTGATGGATAGGGAAGGATTGGTTTGTAGCATCTCTGCCTGTGTGTGCAGGCTGCGGCCCAGGTAATACTGAGCGTCATCCAATAAGGATTCCAGGCTGAAAGTGGTAATGTAGTCCAGGAATCCGTTCGCCGCGTTTTGCAACAAATCGAACTCGGCTTGGGGTTGGATTTGTAGTTTTGCTTCGTCATAAAAAGACTTGGCATGGTAGAATACGGCATTGTCTACATAGACACTGGCGGGGAAAAGGCCGGGATAGGCTGTGTATAAATTTCTCGCTGTCGCAAAATCCTGCAGTTCATGATAGCAACGTGCTATGTAGTAATTGGCATTGTCGATATAAATACTTTGAGGGTATTGATCTATAAGCGCCAAAAATTGGGTCTTGGCCGGTTCGTAGTTGTCGGCTTGGTAGTTCGCCAATGCTTGTTGGTAAAGTAAACTATCGGATTCGGTATATTCCGGTTCGTAGCCACAGCCAATTGACATGATAGTTATCAGTACTGTAAGAAAAAGGAGTGAGTAGCGAACACTGCGCATAATGGTAAATCCAGATGAAATTTAAGTTGGTGGTAAGTATTCCGGGGCGGGTTACGTATGAAGATTATTTCAAAATTTAAGTTCGAAGGGAATATGTTTTGGTGTTTTTTTTAGTGCCTAATTGCGGTTAAAAAATCGTGCCGTCACAGGCTCAGCTATGGCTTAAGTTTGCGTGTTTCAACGGTATTTCACGTATCCGTTTGCCGGTGGCCGCAAAAATGGCATTAAGCACCGCCGGAGCCGCAACCGCAATGGTGGGTTCGCCGATTCCGCCCCAGAATCCCCCGGAAGGCATGACAATGGTTTCCACCTTGGGCATCTCTGCCATTAACAAGGAAGGGTAATCATTAAAGTTGCTTTGCTCCACCGCGCCACTGTTAATAGTGCATTCGCCATAGAGCAGAGCAGACAATCCGTAGACAAAGGATCCTTCGACTTGGGCTTCAATTTGCTGCGGGTTTACCGCGTAACCCGGATCGGTGGCGGCAACAATGCGATGAATTTTCAGTTTACCTTCCGGGTCCACCGAAACTTCCGCGCAGGCGGCCACAAAGCTGCCGAAGGTATTACATACGGCCAGGCCACGGAAAATACCTTCACCGGCGGGTGTGCCCCAACCGGCTTTTTCCGCGACGGCATTGAGTACTGCCAGGCTTTTGGGATGTTTGGTCATTAATTGACGGCGAAACTCCAAAGGGTCTTTGCCGGCGGCATGAGCCAGTTCGTCCATAAAACATTCCATGTATATGGCGTTCTGATTCATGTTGACCGCGCGCCAGAACCCCGGTGGTACCGGCGGATTGCGCATAGCGTGTTCCACCAGTAAGTGGGGGATACTATAGCTGATGGCGTGATCCCCGTCCGGCAATAAGCCCTGGAAAGTGATCATATCGGCGCCTTTGGCGAGCATATGCGGGAACACTGAGGCCAGTATGGATTGTCCGGATATGCGCACGCGTAAGCTGGTCAAGTTACCTTTTTTGTCAAAACCGCCGCTCAGTTTGCACTTGGTAATCGGGTGGTAGTGACCGTGTTGCATGTCTTCCTCACGGCTCCACAATAATTTAACGGGAGTGCCGGGTATTTGTTTGGCAATGGAAACGGCCTGGGTGACAAAATCGTGAAAAGCGCCACGGCGCCCAAAGCCTCCACCCAAATGAATTTTATAGACTTCGCATTTTTCTATGGGCAGGCCGGCTGCTTTTGCTGTGGCCTCCAGCGCCGCCTCGCCATTTTGGGTAGGGCACCAAACTTCGCATCGGTCTTCATTCCATAAAGCCGTGGCGTTCATGGGTTCCATGGTGGCGTGGTTCTGGTAGGGATAGGAGTAGGTGGCTTCTATGTGGTTGGAGGCGCGTTTTAGAGCTTTTTTGGCGTTTCCGTTTTTGTTGCCCACAAAGGCTTTGCCTCGTTTCAAGCCTTTGTCGAGCCATTTACTGATAGAGGCGCTACTGACTTTGGAGTTACGGCCTTTGCTCCAGTTGATGGGCAGGGCTTGTAATGCGGTATGTGCCTGCCACCAGGTGTCAGCAATGACCGCGACTGCATTATCTTCTACAGGCAGGATATGTCGCACTCCCGCCATGTTACTCACGATTTTTGCGTCGAAAGATTTCAGTTTGCCGCCAAACACCGGGCAGGCTTTAATGGCCGCATTGAGCATGCCGGGCAAGCTAACGTCCGCTCCAAATATTTGCTTTCCATTGAGTTTATCAACGGTATCCAGGCGTTTGACCGGTTTACCGATGAGTTTCCAGTCTTTGGGTTCTTTTAACGTGACATGTTCCGGTGGGAATAACTGGGCTGCCGCTGCGGCTACCTGTCCATAGGTGGTGTGGCGTCCACTGGGTATATGGGTAATAACGCTGTTGACGGCTTGGCATTCGTCCATCGGTACTTCCCATTGTTCGGCGGCCGCTTCCATCAACATATGCCGGGCAGCAGCGCCGCCTTTACGAACGTATAGATGGCTGTCGCGAATGCCGCGACTGCCGCCGGTGGAAAAACTGCGCCAGACTTTGTCCCGAGCCAGGTTTTGTCCCGGGGTGGGGTATTCGGTTTTCACTTTAGACCAGTCGCATTCCAGTTCTTCTGCCACTAACTGCGCCAAGCCGGTCAGGCTGCCTTGGCCCATTTCGGAGCGGGCGATGCGAATAATAACCGTATCATCGGGCTGGATAACCACCCATGCGTTCACTTCCGGAGGGACCATCGCTTCCACTTTTACGCCGGCGGCGGCTGCCAGTTGGGAACTGTGAAAAGGTATATACAGCCCCAGAGAAAAACCGGCCAGTCCCGCGCCTACGGCACTGCTGCGAACGAGAAACTCCCGTCGGGAAATTGGTATAGGCTGATCATCCGGTTTCACTTGGGCTCTCCCTGGGTTTGTTCCTGGGTTCGTCCCTGGGCTTTACCGGCAGCTAAGTGAATACCACGACGTACCCGGTTAAAGGTGCCGCAGCGGCAAATATTGCTTATATTTGCATCTATGTCTGCGTCACTGGGATTGGGATTATCCTTAAGCAGGGCAGCGGCGGCCATGATCATGCCGGGTTGGCAATAGCCGCATTGAGGTACATCCAATTCAGCCCAGGCCTGCTGCAGGGGATGATTGTTGTTCTCTGAAAGTCCTTCTATGGTGGTGATTTTTTGCGATGCGCCAATGGAATCAACCTTGATGCTGCAGGATCGCACGGCTTTGCCGTCGATATGGACGGTGCAAGCGCCGCATACACCGATGCCGCAACTGTATTTTGTGCCCGTCAGGCCCAATTGCTCGCGAATTGCCCAGAGCAGAGGGGTTGATCCGGACACATCAATATCGACCTCTTTGCCGTTAATGTTCAATTTTGCCATGCGCGGACCTCCGTGAACCAGCAGTCTACCTCTGTTGTTTCAGTAACTCAATAACTGCTTGAGTTTGTTCGTATAGGGATTATTGTGTGTATACTGACCGGAGCCGGTCGTTGTTGAAGGAGAGAATATGTACATCCTACCGTCGTTCCAAAATACCAATGAAAACGAAGCCCTCGACTTTATTGAAAGCGTCAATTTTGCTGATGTGGTGACTTGTTTTGACGGCGTAATGCTGAGCAATAAGTATCCCCTGTTTTTAAATCGTGAACAAAAACGATTGTTCGGTCATGTGGGTCGCAGGAATCCGCAACTGGAACACTTGCAGGCGGGAGCGGCAAATGTTTTGCTAATTTTCTCCGGGCCGGGTGCTTATGTGTCGCCTCAGTGGTATGCAAGCCGGAATATGGTGCCGACCTGGAATTTTCAGACATTGCAGATACGCGGGACGGTGCAGGTTCTGGATGATTCTCAACTACCGGAGACGCTTCAAGATTTGACGCAATTCCACGAATCGCCGTTTGGGCAAGCCTGGACACTCTCCCAATTGGATGCTGCCCCGCGCCAATCCATGCTGAATATGTTGGCTGCGTTTGCAGTCGATATTGAGGATATTCGTTTCAAAGAAAAGTTGAGTCAAAATCGCAGTCCAAAGGACAGGCGGCGTGTGGCTGAGCAGCTCTCCAAACAAGGGGATGCCGGGTCTGTTGCCATCGCCCGATTGATGCAGAAACAATTGGAGAGATCGTAAAGGCGGTTTAATTCGTGAATATGACGCTCAGGGTGGTCTTTTGCGCGTTGACGCCAGTAGCGTTATAATGCATAGCAAAACCAGTAAGGTGCAAACTTGAATAAGTTAATGAAACGGAAGCAGTTGATGGGGGGAGCCATCCGGTTGTTGTGCAGCCTGTTGACTCTGGTGCCCATGCATTTTTCTGTGGCGGCGGATGAGGATACTCAGGCTCCACAAGTTCAACACCATCTTCCTGTTGATATGGCGGAAAAAACCGGGCCGCTGGCTATATCGGCGACGGTGACGGACTCCGGCGGCGTAAAAACTGTGGAACTGTACTATCGGGTAAAGGGCACGGAGACTTTTAGAGTTCGTACCATGAACCCCGTAGCCGATTCCGCCCTTTACACTGCCGTGGTGGATGAACTGGAATTAATCGTCCCGGGATTGGAGTACTATATTCAGGCGGTGGATCAGGCAGGCAATACGGTGCAGCACGGCAATCCTTTTTCACCCTTGTCCGTTCCCGTGCGAGGTGCCGTGGCGTTGGATAGCCCACCGCCAACCGCAGCTGTTACAGCCGGCTCCAAGAAGCCGGCGGCGACCAGCACCTGGGTCTGGGTGGCCGTGGGGGTGCTGGTCACGGGCGCCATTGTTGCGGCAGCCAATAAAGATGATGAGAGCAGTGATGGTGGGACCATTGTAATTTCGGGGCCCAGTCCGTGGCGGTTTTTTTGATGATGTTTGGTGCTCACCGACCGGGGATAACATCGCTTCGTGGCGTTTTGCGATTTTGCGTGGCTTGTTTGTGTTTGCCCTTATTCGCCTGTAGCCAGGATAGTGTGGAGTATGACGGAGACCGTATGATCTTGAGTTTTATGGCGCCGGCGGCTCTGGGGGACCCTTTAATTGCCGGTTTGCGGGCACAATTGATTCTCGACGGGCAGCGCGTGGTGGAGCTCAGCGTCAGTGACATCGATAACAGTATTAGTGGCCGCATGGATAATGTGGCTCCCGGCGACCATGTCTTGATAGTGCGCTATTTTATTGTTTTGGCGGACACGGATCTGCTGTTGGCAACTGTTGTTACGGACGTAACAGTGGCGGATGGTCAAATATCCGAGATAATCCTGACGGATAACGACTTAAACCGCGATTATGACGCCGATATAGACGGGTTTTCCAATCTGGTTGAGGTGCGTTCCGGCACCGACCCTCTCGACAGTTCCAGTTTTCCCGCGGCGTTGCAAACGGCTGTTCTCTAAGTGGTTGGCAATTATAGCTATTGTGCGAAACGGTCGGCGGTTTTTACGTTCTTAATGACAGCTTAATTCAATCCCACAGAGATTAAGCTATTATAAGTGTTACATTTCTTTTCGAATTTAACACATTGTTCTTTTAGTAATTTCTTATATGAATAAAAATCTTGGGTATTCCATTCTATTGCTGGTATCGCTGTTGCTGCCCGCCTCTTTAATGATCTACAAGTTATACATACTGGACTATACCGTTTCCGGGTTGATTCCTGCCGTGAGTTATAATGTGGACATCACGCTGCAGGTGGATGGTCATGGTGATGATATTCAGCTGGGGACTTTTTTACCCCGGTCTGATGCGCGGCAAAAAATTATGGACGAGCAAAGTTCACCGGGTTTGTTTTCCCTGGGCTTGCAGTCTGACGCACTAAATCGCATGGCGCAATGGACAGCGGATTCGGTTTCAGGGAATCAGACCGTGCGCTACAACTATTCTGTATTGGGGCGACATGTACGTTATGTATTGCCGGAAAATGCACCCATTCCAAACAGCTACCCCCAATTGCTGCAAAAGTATCTGCTCTCAGAGCCGGGCGTACCGGTTAATGATCCTTTGATTGAGCTGGAGTTGGCAAAAATTCTGGGGTCGGAGCCCAATATTAAACCGGCCTTAACAGCCATTCATCGGCATTTACAGGATAAGTTTGCCAATCGTAATTTCTCCGGTTTTACCGATGCCCTCACCGCCTTAAAGCTGGGGGAGGCCAGTTGCAACGGCAAGGGCCGATTGTTTGTGGCCATGGCCAGAAAGCTCAATTTACCTGCGCGTCTGGTGGGAGGGTTGATTCTCAATCCCGGCTCCAAGCGTACCAGCCACCAATGGGTTGAGGTCTATGTTAATGGTCACTGGGTACCCTTCGACACCATCAACGATCACTTCGCAGAAATCCCGGCCAATTTTGTCAGTTTGTATTATGGTGATCAGGTATTGTTTAAGCACACGACCAATGTGAACTTTCAATACAATTTTAAAATTCTAAAACGTCTTGTGCCCCAGGCGGAGGTACAACAGTCTCTGAGTAAGTCATCGTTTAATATTTTAAATATCTATTCGGTGTTCGAGCGCGTGGGCATCTCGCAAAATTTACTTAAGATTTTGCTCATGATTCCCCTGGGTGCTTTTGTGGTGGTGATATTCAGAAACGTGATCGGAGTAGAGACTTTCGGTACATTTTTACCCGCCTTGATTGCAGCCGCTTCGCGGGAAACCGGGTTGTTGTGGGGTGCAATCGGGTTTACCTTGATTATCCTGATTTCCTCTCTGGTTCGGCGGGTTTTGGATTCGATGCAATTACTGCATTCTCCCAAGATGGCGATTATGTTGACCACTGTTGTGATTGTCATGTTAATTATGACCGTATTAGGGGTGCAGTTTGGTTTGTTTGAACTGGCGCATATTACCTTGTTTCCTATTGCCATTTTAGCCATAACAGCAGAGCGCTTTGCGATCATAGAAACTGAGCAGGGATGGCGCAAGGCGTTTAAAATCACCGCCTCCACCTTGATGGTCATCGCAGCTGCCTATGTTGTGATGGATTCACTATTCTTGCAAAGCATGATATTGGCGTTTCCCGAACTGCTGTTGGTCATTGTGGCACTGAATCTGTGGCTGGGTAAATGGGTCGGCATGCGTTTGTCAGAGTTCTACCGTTTTCGCGGCCTGATATTCAACAAGGCGAGTGCTTGATGTTTGGTTTGAAGCAAGTCTTTAAACGTATGCGCGAAGCCGGCGAAGCATGGGGTGACGTACTGAGCATCAATCAGCGTAATCTGTCCTATATTTATCCGCGCAATCAACGTCGTCATTTCCCTTTGGCGGATAACAAGCTCAAAACAAAAGGCGTGTTGGCGCAACACGGTGTCCCGGTACCTAAAACGTATTTGGTTTATGACTCCTTCTACGGCATGAGTCAATTGTCACAGGATTTGGCACCTCACAACGAGTTTGTGATCAAGCCGGCATCAGGCCGGGGTGGGGGCGGAATCATTGTAATTGCACAACGCCGGGGCGATCGTTGGATCAGTGTCGGTGGTACGCAATACAGCGAAGAGCAGTTGCGCAAACACATTTCGGATATATTGTTTGGTGTTTACAGTTTTGATCTAAACGATCAAGCAATAGTGGAGGAGCGCTTAAAACAGCACGATCAGATAACCCGGCTTAGTCCCTACGGTTTGGCGGACGTGCGGGTGGTTGTATGTGATCATCAGCCGGTGTTATCCATGATTCGTCTGGCGACTCAGGCGTCCCGCGGTACTGCCAATTTACACCAGGGTGCAGTGGGAATGGGGGTTGATATGGAGACGGGCATTACCCGCCATGCCATCCATGACGGACGCGCGATACAGCAACATCCCGATTCCGGCCAGTCGTTGATTGGCGCACAAATACCCTATTGGGACAACATTCTAGAAATAGCGCAAACCGTGGCGCACACCGTACCTTTGAAATACTTGGGCATTGACATTGCTCTGGAGTCATCGGGACCCAAAGTATTGGAGATCAACGTGCGTCCCGGAATAGAAATACAAAATGCCAATATGCTGGGCCTGCGTGGTTTATTGGAGGATTTGTCGCCATTGGGTGCGGAAGGTGGTGACCGTGAATAGCCTGCAATTAAAAATCTGGCGTGAAAGCTTCGTGCCTGTGTTATTGGTGTTGTTAGCTTTGTTTGTGTTGTTGGGCTATGTGGAGTTTGAAAGCAGAAGTAATGCCGATAAAGTGGTTGTCATAGAAATCAGCAGTACAGATGCCCAAAACGATGATGAAGATGACGCGGGCGATATAGCCGATGCGGGCAATACGATAGATCTGCAACCGGCGCGACCTTCGGATGATCGTGTTCAATTGCAAAAGGCCGAAGCGTTGATCGTCCAATCTCACTGGGATGAGGCGGAGTCCATCTATCAGCAGTTACTGCAGAAACACAAGAGCTCAGCTGCCTACAATGATCTGGGGCTGTTTTATTATCGCAAGGGGGATCGCAAACAGGCCTTGTCACAATTCAATCGAGCCCTGAAAACCAAGCCGGTGGATGTCTCGGCATATTTAAATCGGGGCTTGGTTTACCTGAAGCGTGGGGATTATGAGCGGGCGCTGCAGGACTATGAGAGCCTGATCCGTGCGGTACCACATCACTTTGAAGCCCACCTGAATATGGGCGTGACTTACTTAAAGATGAAGTTGTACGCCAAGGCGGTTACCACCTTGGAAAAAGCCAAAAGCATGGCCGGCGGCAAACGCAAGGCCAAGGCGCTGTACAACCTTGGGCTTGCCTATAAGGCTATAGGTAAAAAGCAGTGGTCGATTGCGCGTAAGGTGTTCAATCAAGCCGTTCGTATCCGGCCAGACTACATAAAAGCGCGTTTTGCTCTGGCAGCGCTGGAGCCAGAGACCGCTGAAGGGCGCAAGGAACGTATAGCGCAATACCATAAAGTTCTGGATTTGGTACCCAATTATCCTCCGGCGTATTTTCGAATTGCAACGGTGTACTTTGACGCTGCGGATTTGGATAATGCTTTGCAGTATTATGAAAAAGCCTTGCAGTTCAATCCCCAATACACAAAAGCACGCATAAACTTAGGATTGGTTTTCCTGGAGCAGAAGCGTTGGTCGGATGCCCGGATTCGGTTTGAGAAGGCTCTGAGCGAAGAGCCGAATAACGCGACGGCCCGCTTTAATCTGGGACGTGTGGCATACGGTATAAAAGATTATAAGCTAGCTATTGCGGAATACGAAAAAGCAGTAGCAATGAAGTCAGGGGATTATCCCAAGGCTTATTTAAACATCGGTTTGGCGTATAAAGCCATGCGGCAATATGACAAGGCCATAATCTACTATAAAAAAGCAATTGAAGCTAAAAAAGCTTATCCGCAAGCCTGGTACAACCTGGGGCAGCTCTATCTGAAAAACAAAAACTATTCTAAAGCGGATGCCGCTTTTGCAAAGGCAATTGAGATTAAGCCGCAATATGCACAAGCCTGGTTTAACCGGGGGCTGGTATTCAGTCGTCAGGAAAGAGTTGACGAAGCCATTACGGCTTACGAGAAAGCCGTCAGCATTCGGCCCAACTATTTGAAGGCCATGCTGAACCTGGCGGTTCAGTATTCACGAAAAAACCAGGAGAACAAGGCCATTACCGCCTATGAAGCAATTTTGGCAAAAGATCCCAGCTATGCTCAGGCTTGGAATAACCTGGGCAGTGTCCTGTACAGGCAAAAACAATGGGAGAAAGCCGAAGAGGCCTTTTTGCAACTACTGACTCTTGATAGTGAAAGCGTCAAGGCGCGCAGCGCTTTGGCTGCAGTTTATCAGGGGGCAAAACAGCCCAATAGGGCGGTGGCGGTATTGCGCGAAGCTGTAAGTCTCGATGCTAATCGAGCGGATCTTCGCTTCAGCTTATCGATGGCTTTATTGGATTCCGGTGACAAGGCGCAGGCACGTAAAGAATTGTTGAAGGCAAAGAAACTGGATCCGGACAACAAAGAAATCAATCAACAATTAAGTGAATTGCAATAAAGGCACTAGTGTCGTTAAACGTGGAGATATTGTCATGAATAGAAGTAAGTTGGCATGGATAGGGTTGCTGGCGGTATTGGTTTCACCTGTCTATGGTGCCGATGATGGAGAAGATTCCGCCCCAAATGGATGGGAGGCCAAAGCTGCACTGGCTTTTGACAGCAATATCTATCGAGCACCCAGCGACCCATACTTTGATGTCGCAGCGGGAGCGCCGGTTGACCCTAAAGTGCAGTCCGGTTTGTTTTTGCCGGTACGCTTACGGGGCAAGCTGGACCACTCTACCAATGAGGACAACCGGCTGCAAGGGTCCGTGTTGTTACTCAAGGATTTGTATCTGGATTCCAAATACAGAAATGCGGACAACACCAAGTTCTTAATGAAGTTTGGCAACGAACACATTATTTCCCGAAAGCGAAGCCTGGATAAAAAGTTCTATGTGGGTTTCAAATATGTCAATAATATCGATTCATATGTGGATCGCGATACGGGAGATGAAAAACTCGTCGGGACAACCGATATTTCACAACGCTATCGCTATACTCAATCCGGTATAAATTTTGACTATAAATCCCGTACCACCAGCCCCCAATACTCTTTTGACATGGATCTCTATAATCGCAAATATGAAAAAATCGCCGGAATAAAAGAGTATGATTACGGTTATTTCAATATGGGCGGTGAAGTGAAGTTTCGTATGGCTCGATCAAGCAAATTGGGCATGTCCTATCACTACTACACCATATCTTACGATGAGTTGTCGGCGCGAGATGCCAACGCGGCTTATGTGAATGTGTTGCGTGAATTTCGTTACCACGACATCGGCGTTCACCTGCGTCAGCGTCTTAGTAAGGCGATGGTGCTGCATTTGGATTATCAGTATAAGTTGCGGCAGGATCCCTACCAGGGCTACTACGATTACACCAAAAACAAACTGCGTACTCGCTTAAAGTATGAAATCGATCCGCGCCAGATGTTGAAACTGGATTTTGCCGTTTGGCACCGGGATTATCCCAATGCCTTTGCATACGACGATCCCAACGAAAATCAAAAGAAATACTACGGTACTCATTTGAAAGTCAATTATGATTACCAATGGGATGATACCAAAATGCTTTTTGCCCAGCTTCAACACTGGAACGAAAACTCCTCGGATCAGCGCTACCAGTTTGATCGCAGTATTTTGTGGTTAGGTGGAACCTGGGAATTTTAAAGCGCCTTGTCTGAACGTGCACCATAACAAATCGCGCCAATGAATCAACTTTTCATTGGCGCGACTTTATAAACTTGGATCTTTTTCATCGTAAGAATCTTAACGCACGAAATTTATGGTTGATTATTAATCGTATTGTTCATCGTGTGACCAGATTGGCATTCTCCTTCATCTCATACCGTTGATTTCGGTTCTGCAATCCAATAGGATGCTCCCAGGCTTCTGGCCATGGCTTTTACACGCGATGGAATAGTTCAAGGATATCGATTGGAAGCAGTCAAAAATGAATAAAATTCAACCACTAAAGGAAAGGGTGTTGTGTTATTCATATCTAAAAAATAATAAGTGGTTCACACAAAATAAACTCAATCGGCTTAAAAATTAAAACTTTAAGAGACAAAGTGAAGATATGGTCTACAATATCTTTGAATTTAATTGAATCCTATATATTTGGAGAGGAATTAAGATGAAGAAAATAACCTGTGCAGCAGCAATGCTAACTTTGATTCCCATGGCAAGTTTTGCCGCGGGGCCCAAAATGTCGGGTTTTATTGATACGGGTTTTGTTTTATCCGACGGAACTACGGCCGCCGGTGTTCCAAGTCAGTTGGAAATGCGTTATTTCACCAGCGCTGAACTGGATTTCGAACTGGATGCCGGTTCCAAAGCCAATGTGCGCTTGGATGTGGATTTTCCTGATTTTGGCGGTACTAACATAGCCGTTGTTGAGCAAGCCTATGCAGCTTTCTCCGTCGACACTAAAACAAAATTGTCTGTCGGTATCATGAATAATCCCTTTGGCTGGGAAAAGCAGGATGCTCCGGATATGTATACCATCAGCGCCGGTTTGATTGCCTGGTTTTGGGATGACCAAACAAGTCGCGATGGCAATAACATTCAAGGTACTTTGGTTGAACACAATGCAGGCGATTTCAAAATTTTCGGCGGTATTGTCAATGATCTGGGCTATGTGCCGGAAGAGATTTCTATCCTGATCGGTGTGACAGCTTCGCCCGTTCGCAATCTGGAGATCACCGGCGGTTTGGTGACCATGGATGATACTGCTGCTGCGGCTGCCGGTAATATTATCAATGTGAACGCTACCTGGAAAAACGGACCGTTGATGGTGGGTGGAGAGTTGATTATGCCTGGCCAGTTTGTGGATCAAGGCTTGGGCGTGCTGGGTAACTACAAGGTTAACCGTGAGTTCAGCGTTACCGGTCGTTACAATATGCTGAATTTTGAAGCTCCGGGCACCGATAGTGTTTCTTCCGTCACTTTTGCCGGTTTGTATGAGTTGGATAAGAATATTTTCATTAATGGTGAATTTGCTTCTATTGATGACGCCACCAACGCAACCGGTTTGGGTGATGGCGCCATCATCAGCCTGGAACTGTTGGGTACGTTCTAAGACCATCGGTTATCGTGTTGTTCCCCAGAAAAGCCACAGTTCGCTGTGGCTTTTTTGTTTTTAGTTGCCGCCCATTCTCATGTGGCTGGACCCGCCTAGGAAATACGGTCTATTGAATTCGACTCTTGCGGATATTAGTATTTTATCACTATGGGAAAAAAGGCTGTTGCTATGAATCGTTTTATCACTCTGGTATTGGCGTTCTGCCTGCTGTCACCCGGGTTTGCCCAAGCATTGGAGCGCAGTGATATCGGTGGGGAATTTTATACCCGCCACACGTTTAAGGTGGAAAAGCGCCGTTACCGCACCACCAATTATCTCAAAGGCAAGGTTCTACCTATCAATACGCGTATGACCTTGCTCAAATACAATCGCCATGTACTCATCTTTCGGCGTCACGATACCGGTGGGAAGCTGCGTATTGATAATATCCGAAAATACAGTGTTACGGATATCAATTCCATTTTTGACCGTATGTTTTCCGCCGATCCGACCGATTTGGATCAATATCCTGAGTCCATTGCCAATAATATTCGTCAGGGGATTGTGGAACCCGGCATGACCAAGAAGCAGGTTATTCTGGCTCTGGGCTATCCTCCGGCACACGAAACCCCGTCACCGGAAGTGGATCAGTGGCGCTATTGGACCAGCCGCACCAACACCATTTTATTACACTTTGAAGGCGGCAAAGTGACTCATATTTCGGAATAAAACTAAATATCCAATCCGGTGATTTACTTATCACCGGTCGATTCTTACTCCGTGTCCCTCATACTCACAAAATCTGTCTCCCTGAACCCTATAGTGTGATCGCGGTCACAAAATTCCTTAAGTCCTGTCCGACTTAGCATAAATAAGGGGTGATAAAACGGTAAACAACAAACCCTCTTTTCCAATTGACAATGGCAGCCCCAACTGCCCTAACGGGAGAGCAAGATGACTTTTATGCCTTGGAACGACGAATTTATTCTCGAAATCAACGAGGTTGATACGCAACATCATTGGTTGGTGGATGCAACCAATAAACTGCACGATGAAATCAGTAAAGATCAACCGGACAACGGTGTGGTCGGAGATATCTTGGCAGGACTGGTGGAATACGCCATGAACCATTTTATTATGGAAGAGGAGATGTTTCAGCGCTTCAGCTACCCCGAAACCGCAGAACACAAGCAGGAACATGATGCTTTTAATGTGAAAGCCATGCAGCTGTTGGATCACTACGAGCAAGGTCAAGTGGTGGCCCAAGAGGCGCTGGAATTCCTAAAAAACTGGCTTAGGCACCATATCCTGGAAATCGATAAAGCCTATGTTCCCCATATGAAGCAGCAAGGAGCGGCTTAATGAAGCAAGCTGGAAGTGTTTTATTAGCGTTGTTGTTTACCTTTTATTGTGCCGGTGCCATTGCCTCTCAGGAGTCACAATGCGCCCAGGGCCTGGTGAAGGCTGATAAGGAACTGGCTGCAGCGAAAGTGCAAGGTTTTGGTGGTTCCATTGCCTTTGCAAAAGCTGCCGGCTTGTTGACCGGTGCAGCCGTACAAAAACAGTTTGGAAAATATCGAAATTGTGTGGTCAAGGTGCAACGTGCCCGGCGCCTGATTCGCAAAGCCCGGCAGGGGAAGCCATCCTAGACTTTTTCATTTACCTCTGCGGTTTGTCCCTTTTAGCTCCTCTGGTGCAGTTTGTGAATGCCCAAAGGCAGATCTTTGTTTTTACCCTAAAAAATACCAGCGACTGCCCGATCTAGTTAACAAAAGGCCCTAATTCGCAGCAGAGCCGTACCTTGTCGGCGAATCTGAGAGGTGGTCACGGCAGCAATACCAATATCCTTATTTATTTGAGTGATTTCAGGAGTTTAAGGGGCTCCTGGGTGAAGGGAATAACTCCGGGTGGAGAGCAAAAAATTAACAGTATTGCTATCGACGGTTTTGGTACCGGGTTTGGTGTGTCTGCTATTCACGATTTCGACTCGGGCATTGGAGCTATCAGACACGCTGTCGGATAAAGAGTTGGCGCTCATCGATGTGAACAGCACCGGGGTCAATCTGCAAACACCCCTTCCCGGTCAAGAGCCTGAACCGGAATATACAGACACTCTCATCGATCCCACGGCTGTGGCGGATGACTATGCATATGAGGCGGGTCCGCAGCTTATGCCTCAGTGGTTACCCGGTGCCGTTGATGTGGACTTGCGTTATATCAATCGAAAAGTGAGTCAGTCTCAAGCTGTTTCAAGTTCCAGACAGGATGAGGGTCTGAGTCTGACACTACAGCAGGAAAGCTTGGGCTACGGCAAATTATTGGTGCAGACCACGGTGTCCCAAGACCCATATGCCAGTGATACGTCTTTTTGGCTAAAGCAAAAAGATTTTGCTTTGAATCGTTCTTGGGCTATGGATAACAGTGTGGGACAGCATTTTCTGAGTTATCCGGGTATGTTGCTCAATTCCCCCCGGTTTCGTTTGTCCTTGCCCGTGATTGAGGGGGTCAGCAGTCAACTAAGCGCTGAACAGGCCCAAATTCACCTCTTGGGGGGGAAACTGGGCACCTTAAAAGGCAGTACGTTCCCGACGTTTGAACGGACTCAGGGAGAGGTTGCCGGTGTTTCCGTGACGGGTCATCTGGGAGAGGGGTTGGAAGGAGGTCTCTTATGGTGGCAACTGAACGATGTTCGCTATAACAACAACACCAGTGATCATCAGGCTGTCCTCAGTGGTTTGCGTTACCGCAAACCTGAGTACGGCTATTCGGGTCAGGTGCATCTGTTGGCTAATCCGGGGGGGGGGCTGGGTTTGTGGTTGGATAATCGCTCGTTGTTGCGAGGCTGGATTCATCAATATGGGGTTTTTCGGTTTGACCCGGAGCTTCGCTGGGTGGACCACAGTGCACCGGTTCGCACGGATTCCGGTGGTGCCTATTGGCAGGCAGGATACAATCGGAGCAGTTATGGTTTGGGCTTCGGACTGGATGCGGATCGCAGTTTAACAGACCCGGATTTGGGGCGAATGCAGTTCTCCAGCCACGGGTTTTATCGGTTTTCCCGTATTACCCAAGGACAGGGGCGTGTGTCGCTTGTTTTGGATCAACGCCGGACCCGTTTGTTGGGCCTGAATATGGGTTTGGGGCATAAGTTTTCCCTGGGGCGCAGCTCCTGGAATACGGCGATTACCCGGTCTCTCAATAGTGGTGACGTGAGTGATGTCCGCTTCAGTTGGGATCACGGGTTTTCCGGTTTACTGGATATGCAAGCCAATGTCGGGTTGCTGGCGGAGCGACGTTCCCGTAATGGTGAAACCGAATCCGATACCAGTGTAAATATCGCTATATCCAGACATTATCAGGATTTTTCGGTAGGTGGCAAAGCGGGGCTGGGATATCGTCAGGGCAGTGCTTATGACGGGCGTAACTACTCGCTTAACTCTAATATCAATTGGTTTATAGACAGCAACTTCCTTATGAATGCGGAATTGGTATGGGAAAAAAATGCGCTGGACAGTAGTGTACTGGACAGTGTGAGTAATAATCAGTTCATCATGGTCTCGCTGAAATACAATCAGGATTGGGGGCGGCGCAGCGCTGTTTTTGCCGGTCCCGGGGCCTGTAACGGCTTTGGCGCGATTCAGGGCTATGTGTTTGCTGACAGCAACAATGACGCTGTACGGGATTCTACGGAGAAACCCCTGGCGGGAGTGACTGTGCATCTGGATGCGTCTTACTCGGCAAAAACCGATGCCGACGGTCGCTATGAGTTTTCACCGGTGAGCTGTGGTGCTCATCAAGTCTCCATTAATATTGCGGATGTTCCTTTACCGTGGGGGCTGGACAATGAAGAGCCGGAGGTGATTGTGGTGGAAACTCGGGAGACTCATAGTGTGGATTTTGGGCTGCATGATATTAGTTGGGTGGATCTGAATACCAATTAATTCCCAAGCCTACTTTCTGCCGCATTTTAAGCAGGCGTTTAATGAACAAGTTGGTCCAGCTTGGTCTTGTTGTCTCCCCATTCCAGTTCTCCTTGAACATGAATGGGCGGCGTTAAGGTGAAGGATGCTTTTTGGGCACTGCCGGATGACCAATCCATGGGATGTAAGGGGATTTTTCGGCTTTGCTGAGGCAAAATGGGCATGGCGCCTACCCACAGTTCCACTTGGCGGCCGGATGCATCCTTGGCTTTCAAAATGCCGCTGGGGCGAGCGTGTGCATTCCCCGTGTTGCTGATAACCGCTACCGGTATTTGATTGTTCTGAAAGGATTGCATGCTGATGCTTTTGACGTTCAGCACCGGTTGCGCCGAACCGATGGTCACATAAATAATGACGGCAATACGTCCCACAAAGGGCATACTCACATTACCCATACTAGCCGGTTGTACAGACTTGGGGTCCGGTCCTATGACTAAGGCGAAATGACAGGATGTGGGTGCTGTGTTTTTGGGAATATGGATTTCAAAGCGGTAGGGGCGTTGGCGTTTGCCGGGAATGGCGAGCAAATGCCGTTCGATACGCGTCCAGGGACGGCAGGAACCGGCCACCGGTGTCCCCGCGTGATATTTCACTTTGCCATTGTCCACAAAATCCCAATCCTCGGTGTTAACTCGAAATTTCATGAGTTCGGAGGACATGTTGGTAATTTGAATGACCTGGCGAACGACTTCGCCGGGCTCAGCTTTAACTTCAAATTTGGGCGGACTCACGGTGGCGTCAAAAGAACCGGCCCATAAAGTCGGGCTAAAAATAGCGAACAAAAAAACGGTGGTTATTCTCATTAGCTTATCATGCCTGCAGATTACTTTATTCGATTTCGTATTGGGGATGAAAGGCCATAGGGCCATAAATGTATCGGGCGTCAATGGTGAAAGTGAAGACGATTTCGTCCCACAATAACTCCGTGTCAATCAGCCCTTGAAACAGCAGCACCCGTTGCCCTGGTTTGGCGCTGCCCGCTAAAAAGCGCCCCCGGGTTTCCCAGTGAATGTCCACGCCCTGATCCCGAACGCCTTCAAATTGTTTGGGTAGCACCAGATAAATCTTGTGGATGGAACCCAGGTATTGAGCGGGTATGGTCAAGCGCAGCTCGTTCAGTGAAGAAGTGGCAATGATTAGGTTCTCCTGCCGCCGGTCTTTTGAGCTGCGTAACTGCGGTTCCAACCATTGGGCTTCCAGCTGTAAATGTTCCTGCGGATAAAAGCGCGCGCTGAGGACTTCCAAGGCCGAGGCGGGCTGGTAAAGGAAGAGAAAGCTAAGCAGCAACAATCGTATGAGAGGCACACTCATTCTCGTTACAAAATATACGCGGTGTAAGTAATAGTGCCGCTGTAACTGCCGCTGGCATAAATAGAATTGTTGGAGTAATTAATGGTGAGTTCCCCACCCATCCAGAACACCTGGTTGGCTCCAGCGTCACCAAAATGAAATGGTGTGGTGCCACTGCTGAAACTGCCCGCAGGCAAGGTAACATCATGGATGCTACCCACCGGTGCGGTTACCGTCCAACTGAACTCACTGATGGGGATGGTATTACCGTTGGGTGGGGTTTGTTCCAGACCGGTCGGTGCGCTGATGTCCAGGTACACGGTTTGTGTGGGAGGGGCACCACCGCCCTGGGCTTTACGAAACCCCACTTCCACCAAAATATTGGGGGTACCGGCAACAATGCCCGTATTCAACAAATTGGGAGTGAGAGAAAAATCGTAAGTGATCACGGCGGCAGCGGTTTCGTTGCCCACCGGTCCCACCACCAGGGAAATGGAGGGTCGCTGTCCAGCTGGGGCGATACCGATATGGTCACTGTGACTGCCAAACGGAATCAGACTCAATACCGTCAGGAAACTTATTGTCATGAAACGCGTTGTTTTTCGAATCCGCACTCCAGGCACTACTCCTTTTTTCGAGGCCCTAAACAGCACAAGCTCCCTCGATTTGCATCAGGGAGCTTGTAGAAAGTTTAGATCACAACGGCTGTTTTAAAAAGCGGCAACAGTATAAGTGAGCGTGCCGGTGTAGGTGCCGCTGGCTAACACTTTGGTGTTTGCATAACTGAATGCCCAGTTATCGGTAACATTGGTGAACCCGGTTCCAGGTACAGTGATTAAACTGGTATCGCCATCAAGAACCAGTGGAGGTGAGATGGTACCACCCACAGAAGCTACAGAAAATTCAGCCCACGTTGGGTTTGTGGTACTGACACCGGTCAGAATACCGCCATCGGTAAGATTCACTGTGATGGTGAGAGAGCCGGCGTTGTTAACGCCCACTGTATTGGATTCCACGGCGATTTCTACGCTGTGCGTGGCAGTGGCGCCTCCTGCCAGAGCGGTGTCTGTACTGCCGCTGGGACCCGTGGTCGTGCCGTCACCAACTGTTGCGGGTGCAGCCGAGTAATCAAAATTAATGGCCGGTACTAACCCGGAGTCACCCAATTGGAAACGGATGTATGCCGGGATTACCACATTCAAGGTCAGGTTGGCGCTAGCACCTGCGCTACAGGCTATAGGTCCGGAACAAGTGGCCTGACTGGCCAAAAGTTGTTGCGGTAAAAATGCCAGCGCACTCAAAAGACTTGCAGTTACTACTTTTTTCATCGTTTCTACCCGAGGTGTAAACTGTAATAATTGTGTGAAATTTCTACTGTTTATAACGTCTGATTTCACAAATCCTTTACAAAAAAAGCCTTCAGTTTGACCGGCGGTCATTTTTTTCGGATAAAAAGCAAAATCAAACGCTTATGGTATGATTTGCCTATGACGATTATCGATTTAATCCGCCATGGCGAACCTCAGGGGGGGCGGGCTTACCGCGGCCATGGGGTGGACGACCCTTTGAGTGAAAAAGGTTGGGAACAAATGCGTCAGGCGGTGGCGGGGGCGGCACCTTGGCAGCACATTGTGACCTCACCCATGCGTCGCTGTTGCGAATTTGCGCAGGAGCTGGCTCAGAACCAGGGCTTACCCATGCAAACCGAGGCGCGTTTCAAAGTGGGTTTTGGTGACTGGGAAGGGCGTACCCCCGAGCAAATTCAGGCAGAAAACCCGCAGCAATACCAAGATTTTTATGCCGATCCGGTAAATTGCCGACCACCGGGGGCGGAGCCATTGGATCAATTTCGCACGCGAGTGGAAACGGCCTTTGCTGAGTTGTTGCAACAACATGCCGGGAAGCACGTGTTATTGGTCAGTCATGCGGGTGTGATGCGCGCCATCATTGCCGGAGTCCTGGGGGCGTCGGGTGCCGGGATGTATCGCATCAAAGTGGAGAACGCCGGTCTCAGCCGCATTCGCCATAGCGGCGAAAAGAGCGTCTTGGAATTTGTAAATGCTGCGTTTCTTTAGCGTTGTGTAGGGTGCGCAGCGCAACCCGACATACGACGGGTGGCGTTGCCCGCGAACCAATCAGTCATCACAACCTTCGCCGTTGTCGCCATAACCTGGGTTATTGTCGGCAAATGCTTGAAGAACCATATTTAATTTCTTGTTTATCGGTGCCTGGTTCAGGGCAACATTTTTTACGACTTTTTTAGCGTACTCGTCTTTGGTTACCAGAATGTTCACCCGTTCATGCATTTTGGCATATGCATAGAGACCATTGGTGTCGGTGAACTGGGAATCCAATATTTGATTGGTTTCGGAATCGATCAAAATGACCTCAGCCATGGGTAAGGGTTCGCCGTCATCAACGACTTGTAAGGTCAGGGTGTTGGCGTGCAGGCTGCCGCTGAAAATAACCGCTGCTGCTGTCAGTAAAGTTTTTCTGGTTGTTTTCAACATTGGATTCAAAAGAGTTTTCATTGTTGATATTCCACAGTGTTACAGGTGAGTTGCGTATACCCATTTATCGTCTATCTTAATCATTGCTTTAGGTGGTTTAATGTAAACGTAAGCTGGCTATGGGGCATTAGCCGGCCTCTGTTTCCAGCAAAGACTCCCGTTCCAGGTGTAAAACTTCGTTTATGAAGGCGCGTAATGTGTCCGGGGCCACCGGTTTATGTAACAGGTATCGCTTGCTCGCATGAATCTCCTTAAGAATCTCAGGTGAAGTATCGCCGGTGACAATAATAGTAGGGACCCGGGTTTTTAGGATACGCTCCAACTTATCCACAACTTGCATGCCCGTGGTGTTATTTCTCAAACGATAATCGGCGATGATCAGCTTGGGGCCGTTGCCGGTCAGGTTGCCCACATGGTTGATGGCCCCTTGCAGGGAGCCGGCAGCGAATAATTTACATTGCCATTTCAATAACAGTTCCCGTGTGCTACTGAGGATGAGTTCATCGTCTTCCACCAGTAAAATTTTAATTAGGGACAGATCCTCATTACTGCGGACAGGCGGTTGTGTGCGGATGTTGAGAACATTGGGTGCAATAGGGCAACAGATGGTGAACACAGAGCCTTGGTCCACACGGCTGTGAACCCGTAGCGGGTGTTGCAACAGAGTTGACAGGCGATGGGCGATGGCCAAACCCAGACCTAATCCTTTGTTGCGATCACGTTCCGGATTGTGGAGTTGGTAAAACTCGTCGAATATTAGTTGTCGTTGTTCACTGGGGATACCCGGTCCCGTATCCCACACCTGGAACAGCAGCCGGCTGTTTTGTTTTCTGCAACTCAGTAGAACCCCGCCGCTGCTGGTGTATTTTATGGCGTTACTGATGAGGTTGCGCAGTATGCGGGATAGCAACTGGTAATCGCTGTGTACATAACAATCACAACTGCGAACTCGTAATTGCAGGCTTTTTTCCTTGGCCAGAACGGCAAAATCCGTTTTTAATTCCGCAAACATGTCTGCGACCGACACATGGGTATAGCGAGGGGTCACCACGCCGGCATCCAGTTTGGAAATGTCCAGTAACTCATTAAATAAGCCATTCATCGCATTCATGGAAGCTTCCAGCTTTATTAAGGCTTGGATATTGTCCGCTTCAGGTAGTTGATCTTTAAGTTCATGCAGGAGCAACGCTTGTGCATGTAAGGGCTGGCGCAGGTCATGACTGGCGGCTGCCAGAAATCGGGATTTGTCGTCACTGGCTTTTTCTGCGATCTGGTTTTTTATTTGTAATTGTTTGACCAAGTGGGTGTTTTCCAACCGCAGCTTAAGCGAATCCAGGACGTTTCGATGCAGATTGGAGTACATGACAGCTAAGGTGCCGCCGTAAAAGAACAGCATTCCCGTACCCAGGACTATCTGGATCAGATCGTCCTGAAAAAGGGCATAAATGGAAAATGGGGCCAAAATAGGTAGTGTTTTGGTCCAGAACAGGGCGGGATAGGGCGTGGCAACAATGGTGGAAATAGCGGCCCCGGAACTGAGGAACACCAAAACTACAAATAAATGTACTGTGGATTCCGGTGTGTACAGCAATACTCCCTGGGTGCCCCATGCGGTGCTGCCCAGCAGAGCAATCCCTACCAGCCATTGACCCCAATATTTCTTTTTGCGAGTTTCCTCATCCGCTTTTTTGTATTTGTAAATGAGAATATGAGGTGGAATCAGCAGGCCGAAAACGGTCAAACCCAGCCATAAGAATAAATTGAAGTGAGGAACATGGTTCCACAACAGCAGGGGGATGATGATCAAGCCGCTAATCGAGGATAGGCTGCATACGTGAAATTGTGTGTATGCCAGTTTCACCTGTTCGTGGTAGATCAGTTCGTGATCGCTTGGCGGCTGAGAAGATTGAATGGGAACTACGGCTTCATTAGTAAGCATAGTGGTTGCGCCTGTATAGAATCGTGGCTTAAATTACCTAAGGGCCGGATCGTTACTGAATGGCCACAAAACCGGGAAGTGGAATAATCCCATTGCTTTCGGGATTTCCAGGCATTTATTAGAGTTTCCTTTATATATTATTTACTCTAACGAGACAATGGTTGGCGGGTCATAGCGGCGTTATTGGGTTATTTACCTTTAATTCCTCGGGATAGCTCCAAATTCTTAGCGTTTTGCAGTTGAGTGCCATCCAAATTGGTATCGGCCAGATTGGTTTCGGTGAAATCAGTACGATCGGCGTTGGCGCGATACAAATCCGCTTTATTGAGATTTGCGAAACTAAAGTTAGTCCCGGAAAGGTCTGTTTGACGCAGTGAAGAGTTGGTGAAAATTCCATGACTCATGTTGGCATTGGTGATAGTGGCGTTTTCCAGTATGGCCCAGGTGAAGTTTGCCCGGATGGCGCTGACCTGGTCCAGATTGCTTTGGCTCATATTGGCTTCGGTGAAATTGACATCGTCGAGAGTAGCCCCCTGGAAATTGGCGTTTTGCAAACTGCTTTCATTAAATATGGATTGATGAAAATTCGTGTTTTGTAGATTGCAGCGGAGAAATGCTGTTTTTTTGAAATGAGACCGGGTGACCTGAGCTTGCTCAAACTCCACTTTACGCAGCGTGGCGTAGGAAAAGTTGGTTTCGCTGAGATCTGAGCGTATAAAACGACTGTTGTTGATGGTGGATTTTTCAAAACTGACGCCGCGCAGAACCGCACCGGAGAAATCGGTTTCATCGATGTTGGTATTTACAAACTGAGTGGCAAACACATTGGCGTTATGGAAGCTTACTTGTTTTAATGTGGCACCGCTTAAATCGGCGCCGTTGAGATCGGCTCCGTCCAGTAGGGTGCCGTTCAATTCGGTGTTGCGCAGGTCCGCATCTCTGAGATTGGCGCCGCTTAAATTAACCTTGGTCAAATCGGTGCCGCTGAGCACGGCTCCCTGTAGTTGTGCGCCTTTCATATTGGCGTTTTCTAAATTGGAGCCTTTTAAATACACGTGATTCATTTTAGCGCCCTGAAAATCCATATGGGTTAAATTTAAATCACTGAGATTTTTCCCCTCCATGTCCAGGGCTTGGGTTTTGGGTTTGGCAATGATGGCGCGGGCAACTTGCAGACGAGACAGGGGCTTTTCAAACTTGCCGGATTTCGGCGTGCTGACACAAGCGCTTAAAGAAATTTGGGTGACAAACAAAAAAATGACCAATCCGCAGCCGTGCGAATTAACAGACTTAATGTGCAAAATATCACTCCTTGGAGTCAGCGACAGTCCATTTCGGATTTGTGGATTTTCACGGGCTAAAGCACTCTTTATAGCACAATGGTACCGTGATCTCATAATGAGGTCTTCTCGGGCGTGTTCAGCAATGGGACAATTCTGGAACGGTAAGTTCCTGAGGTAGCCGCGTAATTATGGTATTTGGTACTTGATCGTTGTAAACTCGACACGCGTATGGCAATTTCAGTTTATACACAATTCTGTTGTAACTCTTTGTAAATATAGAGGAAAAGTCGTGGCAACGCTGCAAATTCTGGGTGAGGACAACTACTGCGCTCTAAATCAAAGCCAAATGGGGATCGGGCGTGAGGAAGACAATGAAATCGTTATCCATGACGATACGGTCAGTGGTTATCATGCCTTGATCACCATTCGCCCCACTGCCAGCAACAAAAACGAGTTTGAATACATATTAGAAGATTTGGACAGTACCAATCAGACTTTCGTCAATAGTCGCGAGATCACTAAACATACTTTGAAGGACGGGGACATTATTCGGGTAGGAAACACTCGCTTGAAGTTTTCCATGAAGGATCATGCGCCGCCCAAAAATCGATTTCAGGCGACTCAAAAAATCAGAAAATTGTAAGCACGCGGCGGTTCTGTTTCCCCGCCACTTACCAACCTTAACCTTAAGCTATTTCCACTGCAGCACGGTGGCACTGTGCTCCGCATCCAACACGGGGATACGCTCTACTGCTTTGCGGGCGCTATCGATATGGCTGACACTGGCTTGTGGCGGTTGATAATGGGTGGAATGGTTGGGTTGCGATTGTTTGATCGCGTGTATGGCTTCCTTAAGTTTGCTGATTCGTACCGGTTTGGACACATAAAAAGTATTGGGCAATTTTGGGTCGGTGGAGCCAATCACGATGGTGGGTAAATCCGGGCAACGTTTACGGTAGCTGTTCCAACACAGGCAGGTATCGGAATTGTCGTAGTCAAACAATCCCGCTTCGGCTGTTTTTTGGTCAACCAAAGTGGCGCAATGCTTGGAATTGCGCAATGCTTTTTCCAGTGATTTGCGCGGATAGTCATCCAATCCAAATGCGGCTATGCGTAGGGGTTGACTGAAATCCAAAATATTGCGTGCTGCCATGGGGTCACCTGTGTTGTCTCAAGAAAATGTCATCAGCGATAGTTGCTTCCTGAGGTTATCGACTCCGCTTGGCTGTGGATTAACGATATTTCGGGAATTAACATAGGTTTTACAACAGTTTAAAACAAAAGTTTGCAATTGGCCTGTAGCGCTCCACGAGCGGCTGAAGAGGTTTTCGTGGAGAAATCCGGCATGGGCCGTGCATTTCCCTGTTGTTCCCGGCTGGATTGTCAGAATTCATCATTTTTTTGCCAGCACCCCTCCCCTTTAATGGCGTGTAATTAAGCGGTAGAAGTTAACTGTGGTTTCGGTAAAGGTTCAGGCTTAGGAGTATTGAGTATGGCGGCAAAACAGGCAGATATTATTGAATCACGCGTTTTTAAAGACGATGGTCTCAGTTTCTTTATCCAGGTTAAGGACGAAGTCTTGGCGACCTATGAAGACCTTCAGACTTTGCGCCAGTGTTCGGATTTGGTGAAGACCAAACCGGAACGTAAAGTAATTATCATTGGCCCTACCTTACAAAAACACAGAGGCTTTATGGAGCGTACGCTGCATCATCTGGGGGTTTCCTGTGGGCAAATCGTCAATTCAAACCGGGTGTTACCCGGTCCATCGAAAGGGATCTGGCTGTTGGTTAGAGAATAAGCCGGGGCTTATGGTTTGGGTTCGACCCACTCCAAAGACGTGTTCAAGGTTTCCCGGATTAATTGCTTGATGCGCTTAGCTATACGCTGTCCATGTATGCCGTCTCCCAGCACAATATTGTGTCCGTCAGTGGTTTGGGCCTGCAGGGAAAAGGTTTGGCCTTTGGATCTGCTGCGGTTTTGGCTTTTTGAGATCAGGGCACATATATCCTGTACCTGGATGCTGCGCACGAACGGTATGCCTAATACGCGACGGATGCTGATGATTTTGTCGAAGGTGAAGAATATTTCCAGGCTATTACCCAGCGCATAGATCGCGAACGCGGTTAAAAGCAATGCCGGGGATACCAGTAGATACATCAGCTTTTGTTCCCCATATCCCAGCGAAGTGTTTAATACGGCCAAAACCGAGGGAAAGGCCGTAAGGCCGAATAACAGAGCGGCGCTAAACAATAGAGCCAAGCCCAGCTTCAAGTTACGACTGCCGGGGTAGTAGAGACGGCGTGCGTTTTTTAGCTGACTCATTTCCACCACAGACTGGGGGATGGTGGCGCGGTTGAGCTTGGCCGGTGTGTATCGCACCACGCCGGTGGTGTGGAACATCTCCGGGGTGAGGTATACCGGTACGGTATAGTGGCATTGCAGTTTCAAGCCCGGTAAGTCACAACTGAGGGTTAACTTCCACTGGTCCTGGTCACTGGACTCCGGTAAGTTGTCGGGTATGGCGAAGCGAAACCGGATCATGCTACCCGTGTCACCGGCTTCAGCGACAACCATTCCCCTTTCTTCCCACAACACAGTGGTTGTATCTCCCTCGTTGCGCAGGCATTGCAGCTTTAGGGTAAATTGATGGTTGGCAGCATAGTCTACCGGCAGATAAACATTTCCGCCAAAATCACCCCCTAAAGAGCCGGGAAAGGGATTGAGTTTTAGCATGGGATTTTTTAACTGGCGCCAATGCGCAACTTGCATCACGGAAAACCACGCCAACAAGAGCCCCACCAGGGGAAAAAATGCCAGCAACAGGACAGGGTCCCAGCCTCCTTGGTAGTGTCGGTAAATCATTAAATAGAAAAAAGGGAAGGAAAAAACATTCCATATCAGTGACATAGCAACATAGGACCAGGACGTGCCGGTTCTATCTGCATAGATGTTGCCTTGATTCCAGGCTGTTTTGTTCCAGGGAGCAGTTTCCATAGAGTATTTTTCGCATTTTACAACTACTTATCGGAAAGTGTGCGAAAAACTTTTAATTTCTAAAGAGGTAAGGTTATCAATACACAGAATTGCTGACGCTCTTGGCAAAATTTCATATGGCCACCGTGGCTGCTAATGATGGTTCGTGTGACGGTTAAGCCCAAACCGGTGCCACCGGTTTCACGGTTTCGGGATTTTTCCAGGCGGTAGAATGGGGTAAACACATTTTCCCACTCCTGTTCCGGAATACCCGGTCCGGCGTCGCACACCCGTATTTCGATTTGTTGGGGCGTGGGTTGTAAGGACAACCGCGCCATTTGGCCGTACTTGATTGCGTTATCAATGAGGTTGTTGATAGCACGTTTTATCGCTGCGGGTCGGCATTGAATTTTTAAATGTTCCGGTCCGGTGTAGCTCACTTCAGCACCGCTATCGGCAAAATCGTTACAAATGCTTTGTAACAGGGAGGCAAAGTCAACGAGGGTTTTGGGTTCTTTGTCCGTGTCATCACGCGCAAATGCCAGGGTGGACTGGAGCATGGATTGCATTTCATCAATGTCTTGTAAACATTTTTTTTGTTGCACCGGGTCATCCAGTGTTTCCAGGCGCAGGCGCAGACGAGTGAGCGGGGTACGCAAATCGTGGGAGATGGCGGCACTGATTTCCAGGCGCTCCGTGACGAACCGACGAATTCTTTCCTGCATCACATTAAAGGCGTTGACCGCTTGATTGACTTCGCTGGCGCCGCACGACTGCAGCGGTGGTGCGTTTATGTCCGTACTGAATTGCATGGCCGCCTCGGTAAAATGGCGAATGGGGGTGACAATTTGGCGGCTAATGAGAAGGGCCAGTACGTAGATCCCCAGGAAAAAACACAACAGTATAAGAATGGCGGTAAACAGCCATTGAGTATGGTGGTTCGGGGTTTTGGCTCCGAATTCGAGCCAGCTTTGATCCGTGAGTTGCAGAATGACGAATAAATTACTGGTTTGATCATCGTGGAAATGGCGTATCAACACTTGTTGGATGTTGGGGTTATTCAGGTGCTCCAGTAAATGTTGTTGAAAACGTTGGGTGCCCCAATGTTCGTCATTACGCGGTTGGGGCTGCGTGTAGCCATGCCACTTCATAGTCAGATTGGGGTTTTCATAGTAACGAATTAATTGCTCGCGAGATTCCATCGGGGTATTGCTTACTAAGGCCGCCAATGTTTTTATGCTGATTCCTATTTCATACATATTGGTCGGTTTGGATTCGGCCCGAAATATCAGCGCGGAAATAATGGCTGCATCAATAATGATGAGTACAAAACCAATGGACAAAACCCAGACCGTACGGGCGACAATACTTTTGGGGAATAAGGACTTCATATGACCCAGGCAACCTTATTTGGAACGGCTGATATGTGCGGTAAATAAATAGCCGCCGCTGCGCACGGTTTTGAACAACTTGGGATCTTTGGGATCGTGTTCCATTTTTTTCCGCAACCGGCTTAGCTGTACATCAATGCTGCGGTCAAAAGGGCCGGCCCCCCGCCCTTTGGTCATATCCATTAAACGATCCCGGCTCAAAACCTGTTGTGGATGCTCCACAAAAGCAGCCAGTAATTCGAATTCGCCTGCGGTAAGGCAAAGTAAGGTTCCATCCGTTTGAGTCAGTTCGCGTTTGGCTAAGTCCAAGTGCCAGCCCTCGAAATGCACCTGGTCACCCTGTGCTGCCTGGGGTGGGTGTTGCCGTCTTAGTACGGCTTTGATTCTGGCCAATAATTCTCTAGGGTTAAAAGGTTTGGGCAGATAATCATCCGCACCCAATTCCAGCCCCACAATACGGTCGGTTTCTTCGCCCATCGCTGTGAGCATAATGATGGGAATACCGCTGTGTCCGCGCAGTCGACGGCAATAACTCAGGCCGTCTTCTCCGGGCATCATCAAATCCAGTACCAGTAAATCGTATTCTTGTTCTTTGAAGCGGGTGTCAGCCTCTGAGGTATTGGCCGCACTGCTGACACTGAAGCCTTGTTTTTGCAGAAATGCCGAAAGCAGTGAGCAGATCTCGCTGTCATCATCCACAATCAGAATTTTTTTTGAATGGGTCGTTTCCATGGTTTGATTATACGTCAAGCTATTACCAATCCTCGCAACGCTTTGTAACAGTGTGTAACGTTGAGCGTGTGAGAGCAACTGCCCGGGTTACACATTGTTACACTCTCAGGGGTTGCAGCAATAATAGCGCAAAACGGTCATGTTATGGTGTCTCTCACGGTCAATTCTGTTGAAGGAGGACGAAATGAACGGCATGTCAATGGCCTTGCTGGGCACCGTTTTGTTACTGATGATAGGGTGGGTGCACCGAAGGAGCCACCTTGTAAGAGAGTGCCGCAGCGGATTTTCAGGGCAACATAGCTTTCACAAGTTGCATAAAAGCCATCATTGGGAGAAACGCATTGGGTATGGCCGTTTGTTTGGTTATGTGCGAGGCCATAGTGGTATCGAAAAGGGTTTACGCGGTACTTGGTATTTGCACGGTTTTATTGACGCGGTCAAGGAGGAATTGGAACTAACGCCCGCCCAGCATGTGCTGTTCGAGGAAGTGCTACAGGCTCTGCAAGCACAGTCCGATGCATTGCGCTTTGCAGTTGATAAAGCGGAATTAATGGAGAACCATGCCACCGTTGTGGCCGGAATGGAGTTCCTGGAATCCATGATGCTGACCTTGACCGAAGTATTACAGCAGCTGCAGCCGCCGATCCGCCGGTTTTATCATAGCTTGGAGCCGCAACAGCAGTTCCTGTTTGATGACTGTTTTAAATGTTGGTTTCATTGAGCCGCGCAAAAAAAAGCCGGGGAGAGATCCCCGGCTTTTTTGACTTCTGAAAAGAAGCGGTCGATTTACCAACCACCCCAGGAATTGCCGCAGTCGCCGGAATCACCCACGATGATTTGAATTCGGCTGGGGCTGCCAACGGCGTCCGCATTGTCACTGCTTAGGTTAACAAAGAAGTCTTCTTGGTTTTCCACCACACAGTCGTTGCTGATACTAATAGTGATAACTTTGGGGTCTGCATCACCATCTGCAAAGGTTACTGTAGCCATTCTTTCGCTGTAATCGGAACCGGCTAACGCAGAACCATCTTCTGTGGCAAGGTTAACGGTCAGTTCACCGTCAGAACCACCCACGCGGTGAACTTCTACTGTAGCATACATATTTGCTTCTAAAGCGGAAGCCGTGTCTGCAATAAACTGAGCTTTACCGGGGGTAGTTTCCACTACGGCCGCTGCACTGGTCGCCATACCCATGTCATAGGTGATAACTTTTGACCAAGCTTTACCTTTACCTTTGACTCTCGCGAAAACAGTGATGTAAGCGACATCTCCCAATTCGGCACGATTAACGGTCACGCTTTTGCCATGACGTTTGTGACGAAAATGGCCCACCTTGGCTTTGCCGGCTTTGTTAAGTTTTAGTGCTTCAGGGGATGCTGCAACATCAATGCTTACCTTACGCAACCGGTCACCGCTAACATTAACGGTTAATTCGGTATCGGTGTGGCTGATATTCACAGTGCCAACAACGGAACCGCGAACCATCAAGTCCTCGGACATATCGGCTGCGGCAAGACCCGGCAAGGTCGCCAGACTACATGCCATAAGCCATGGGAATAGATTTTTTTTCATACTGACCTCCACAGAAATATTGAAAAGACGATTTCATGCTTACCCCTGCTGCAAGAATCACTTTCCACTGTGGGCAACTGCGCTAACGCATACTCGTCAAAGGCTGTATCGTGCCGGCGTTGGTTTTCATCAGAGCTTGAATAAAAAAATGTGACGACTGTCACAAGATTATTAACAATGTAGAAACAATGTTATTTAAGCGTTTGTTTTTATTGTATATCTTAATCCCTTTTTACGTGTGGTCTTAGCGCAAAAGGCGGTAGTTTTGAGCGGATAAACGGTTGCTATTGGAGCCATGTGGTTTTTGGCTGGTGTAGGTGTGTGGTTTGAGCATTTAGCTGGACAATAAGTATATCGCTACCAAGGCCAGAGCAATTCCGACAGCTTGTTTCAAGCTAATCATCTCGTTGAGGAACAGATAAGCCAGTGTTACGGTAAGGATAGGGTATAGGGCGGAAAACATGGAAACCACAGACACCGGTCCGCGTGCCAGGGCATAGACAAAGGCCAGAGAGCCGGCAAAACCCAAGGCGCCGGTGATTATGGCCAGAATGATACCCTTAGGATGGGTTTCTACTCTAAAGTCCATACTCCACAAAATAACCATACCCACGATAATGGCACCCAAAATTTCGTAGACCATAATGCTCTTGGGGCTCATATAGGTTACGGCCAATTTTGGTAAAAAGGCCCATAAACCCCAAGCAGTAAAAGCAATGGTGGCAGGGACAATCCATTGTGGCATGTATTACTCCGTATTGGTTTTTGGATTTGACAGCGTGAGCTGCACCGGCGTGGACAAATCCAGGGCAGTGGGAAAATCAATAGTTGTGTGATCAGTTTTCGTTTCACAAATCTCCGTCAGTGCCGCTTGATCCAGTTCCGGTTCGTCAAACAGGGTATCCGAATCGGTTGCCAAATGTTTGAAGCTGTAGAGACGGTGGTCCAGTAAATGGGAAGGTACAATGGTTTGCAGAGATTTGAAAATCATCTCGGTACGTCCGGGTGCGACCTGTTCCCACTGCGCCAACATTTGCTTAATCTGTTTTCTTTGTAAATGCTGTTGTGATCCGCAGAGATTGCAGGGGATGATGGGAAAATCCATGCCACGGGCGTAGCGCGCAATGTCTTTCTCCCGGCAATACGCCAAGGGTCGAATGACGATGTGGCGGCCATCATCGCTGGCCAATTTAGCGGGCATGGCTTTGAGTTTGGCGCCAAAAAACATATTGAGGAACAAGGTTTCCACAATGTCATCCTGGTGATGCCCCAACGCTATTTTGGTGGCACCCAATTCACCGGCAACCCTGTATATCACACCGCGGCGCAACCGGGAGCAAAGAGAGCACAGAGTTTTACCTGCAGGGATTTTTTCTTTGACTATGGAGTAAGTATCTTCTTCTTCGATGTGGTAATCCACTCCGATATGCTCTAGATACTCTGGGAGTACATGAGCCGGAAAACCCGGTTGCTTCTGGTCCAGGTTCATGGCGATGATTTTGAAGTCTATCGGAGCTCTGGCCCGCAACGCGGTTAAAATTTTTAGTAAGGTAAAAGAATCCTTGCCGCCGCTCAAGCAAACCATGACAACGTCAGAGGCTTCAATCATATTGAAATCGCCAATGGCTTTGCCTACGTTTCTTTCCAGGCGACGCTCTAAGCGTTTGAAATTACTTGAATGTTTCACTGGTGTGCCGAATAAAATCTTATTATACCCCAATGTGCTTCATAACTTATACCGATTCGAGCCGGGATCAGTGGCGGCGAGGGAAACAGCAACCGGGTTCTTGACGGTGGAGTTGTTTTAGTGCCGTTTGTTGTCTGGCGGGGTGCGGGTGGTGGATATGCACATTTCCTGAAGGATTTTGACCCTTTCCATCAGTGATTTGTTGTTCCAGGGTCGATACAGTTTGCTTACATCACCGGGTTCCGCCTCTTGCTCTGAAACGCCCAGGAGTTTGGCCAAGCGCTTGAAAACTCGCTGATTGTTAATGGGTAAATGGGATTGTTCCATGACCTTGCGCAAATCATCCTTGGCCAGTTGGGCCACGGCGGGTACTGGAGCTTGACTTGGGTTTGTGCCGCGGGTGAGCAGTCTAATGGTGTTAAATTCGTATTGAGTAATGATGCTGCTGGCGCGCTCCATGTCAGAAGAGCGTTTCAGCCAAAGTTCACAACAGTTACTGCGTGCATCCATCGGTAGGGGGTGGTTCTTTTTTTCGATGATAGAGACATCAATGCCGGCCTGGCGCAAAACACTTTCCACTTCCCTGGTTTGTTCGATGCTGGGCGACATAAACACCGGCTTCATGGTCTGCTCATTCCTAAAGTTTGCTTGCAAAAGTTTACTGATTCTGACCGTGTTTCATAGGAACCACCATCACTATCGTTACCAAGATTTTAGTGCTCATTTGGCTAAGGTCAAGGCGCCGCATCATTATACACGAATTTACCACATACCCATTTATATCGGGATTCAGGTCAGGCCGGTGACCATCGGCATGCAGGTTAATTCAAACAGAAATAGATGGTAGCACCTTCACCGTCCTGCGCTTCGGCCCAGATATTACCGCCATGGCGTTGCACAATACGTTGGGCGGTGGTCAGGCCGATACCCGTACCGTCAAATTCGCGGTCGCGGTGGCCTTTTTGAAAGGCGTCAAAGAGTTTTTGCGTGTAACGAGGATCAAAGCCAATGCCGTTGTCTTTAATGTAATACACTAACTTGTTTTTATCTTTATCTGCGATTTTTTTAAACTCGATTTGGGCTTGTTGGGTATGTTTGGTGTACTTCCAGGCATTGTTGATCAGGCTTTCCAATAGAATATGAATCAAACGACGGTCGCCTTGGGCAAACAGATCCGGGCTGATGTCTATATCCACTTTGCGGTGGGGTTGCTGCTGACAGAGGCGGGCTATTATCTCTTGAGCCATTTGTGCCAGATTGACCGGCTCCGGGCTCAGATCGGTGTGGTTTACCCTGGATAACAGCAGCAGGCCATCAATCATGGCAGACATGGTGTTTACATTAAAACGAATGCGTTGCAGATAGTGTCTGCCATTGTCTCCTAGCTGTTCGCTACAATCCTCCAGTAATGCGGCGCTAAAGCCATCAATGCTGCGTAAGGGGGCACGCAAGTCATGGGAAATGGTGTAGGAAAAGGATTGGGATTCCTGGTTGGCGCGTATCAGTTCCCGGGTGGTTTCAGCCATCGATTTATCCATATGGCGATTGACTTCCATCAACTCCAGTTCTTTTTTCTGTAAGGCTTTATTTTTGATTTCCAGCTCGGCGAGTTTATGTTCCAGCTTATTAATCAGGCGCGTATTGTACTTTTTGTAATAGTCGCGTTCATCCAATGTGGATTTTGCGGCTTTTTGGCAATCTGCATGAGTTACCTTTTCGATAGTATCCAACAGTTTTTGGAAGCTGCACGGTTTGGTAATGAAGGCGTCTGCGCCCATGCCCAGCGCCAACGATCGGTCCTTATCATCCGTATAGGTGGCCGTGTAAAAAATGAAGGGAGTTTGTTTCAAAGTATCGGAGTTTTTCCAGGTATGGCAGAGAATAAAGCCGTCCATGACCGGCATTAGTATGTCGGAAATTACCAAATCCGGTGGAGTCAGCCGGGCCTTGGCCAGCGCGTCGCGTCCATCGGTTGCTTCAATAACCTGGTATCCCTTGGTTTGCAACAGGCTGTTAAGGATGTATAGGTTTTCCGGTATGTCGTCTACGATTAGTACTTTCATTTTTTTAACAGCAAACCAGTCTGGGTTATTCGCGTCACCTTGTGGCGAACTCGGGTGAGTTGCCGGCTTGCGGCTTATACGTGTTGTTTGCTAATTGTAGACTTAGTTAACTGATTGTATTGCCTGGGTAATGTGTCTAAATTGTTAAAACTGGATACGTGCAGCCAATGTTGAGTATTCTCCAACAGTGAGCCTTCAGCGATATAGTAGAGCCCTCAGCGATATAGTAGAGCCCTCAGCGGCGACTGACGGGCCGGCCTCAGCAAAACAGTCGCTGTAACAGTTCCCGGGTGTGGTGTTCCAGAGGCAGTTCTGCCCACTGAGTTTGTGTTACCCACTCAGCCTCCAAAGCGTCACTGCCGGCTCTGAGTTCGCCTTCGACGTAATGGGCGTCATAGTCAATGATCACATAGTGGTAGTGGGGGGTGTTTTTGGTGTTAATCAGATCAAGAATTTGTAAAGGTTGCTGAATGTCGATACAGATGCCGCATTCTTCCATGATTTCCCGCTCCAGAGCTTGCACTGCAGTTTCTCCCCATTGGATTTTACCGCCGGGAAGCACCCAAAGATCTTGGTTGGGTGGATGACGTCGCTTGACTAACAAAATGCGCTCATCCCGTCGCACCAAGGCGGCCACAGCAGCTATGGGCTGTGAATTCAACTAACGGATACTCCAAATAGTGTTTGTGTTGAGACGCAACTGTGTCAGTTCAGCCAAAGGGGTCCCAAATCCGTCGGTCGCCACCAGGTCCACGCAGGACATGTAGATTTCCAACATTATTTTTTGTTGTGGCTTAATGCCTGTCATTTGGGTTTTATACTGTTCTGGGCCACTGCCGCAGGGTTTGGCATCGATGCTGTCAATGATGTTGCTGGAGTTGTTGTGAACGCGCAACTGGATTGGTTTGCTGGTGGCTCGATCGTTGGTTTGGATTGTGGCTGATCCGCAGGCCAATAGAATGATAGCGTACAGGCAGACGAAAAGGATTTGAATCAGTCTCAGGGCTTGCATAGTAGACACCTTTTTTATTATTTATAGTATTTATACTGTAGGTGCCAAGTTTAACGGACGCAGCGTTACGGGAAAAGGGGCTTATCGACCACCACCCACTTCTTCCAGAAAAAATGTATAACTGTTTTTTCCGTTTGACTTGGATTGATGCATGGCATGATCGGCTTTGTTGATCAAAACATCCGGGTCTTTGCCGTGGTTGGGGTACTGGCTGATGCCTACGCTGGCAGTAATGTAGACCTCCGACTGCCGAATGGTAATAGGCAGCGATAAATGCTCTATGAGCTTTTGGGTGAAAGAACGGACATCTTCGGTGCGGAATAAATCGTAGAGTAACAGTGCGAATTCATCGCCACCCAGTCGGGCGATGAGATCACTGCGCCGGATTAAGGCATGCAGGCGGTCAGCAACCACTTTCAGTACCTCGTCGCCAAACTTGTGACCGTATATTTTATTGATTTGTTCAAAGCCATCCAGGTCGATGTAAAGAATGGTGAAGTTCTTGTCATAACGCTGGGCTCGTTGAATTTCCTCTTTTACCCGCTGGAAAAAATAAAACCGATTGACCAGGTCGGTGGTGGCGTCATGGGTGGCAGCGTATGTAGTTTTTTGCAGTTCACGGTCCAGTTTGTATACAGTTTGTTCTTTTTCTTGCGTCATTTTGTGAAGAAGAATCGGGATAAGAACCAGGCTGAGTGCAAGCCCCAGGCTGACTCCAGGGTATTGCCACCAAAATGGTGAGCCTGTCATCGTAATCAGAAAAGCTGTTAATGTGGCTGCGCCGGCGATGGTAAAGTATTTCTTTCCCAAGTGGGAACCGTATCCGGAGATAATCAACAAATAGACGGGAAACAGGACGGCTCCCGTGCTTCCCAACAAATACATGAGCACAGCGGTCATGCCGGTGTCGCTGATCAATGTGGTGTTATGGCGAATGTCGATTTCACCCGGGTAACGCCGAGTGATCACTGCCCATGCCAGCGCGAATAAGAAGTAACTTAAACCCAGTAACACGGTAACGCCTGCGATTTTCCCTGCATAAGCCATAATGGCCAAAGCGCAGGTAACAGCAAAACAAATGCCGAGTCGGGCCACAGCGTGTCGGTATTCCCTTTGCTGATCCATATTGGCAAAAGGTTGATAGGATTTGAGTTTTTTAAACAGTCGTGACATAGGTTTAAGCCGGTAATTGGTGAAACAATGCAATTTTGCGACCAAGAATGGAATTTATACCGGTATAAAGAAATATTAAAACAACAAAAATATAACGGTATTGACATGGAGTCGACTCAAAGTGTTATGGTGGTGCGCTTCGGGGGCAATCCATGGAACCAACAACAATGACTGGGAAGTGCTTTAAAATAGGCAATGTAACCAAACTGTTACAAATCAGCGCAGACACCTTACGGTATTACGAAAAAATTGGTTTGTTACCAGGGATTCAGCGTAATGTGAGCGGCTTGCGTGAATATACTGACAAGGACCTGGCCAATATCCGTTTTATCCAAAGGGCCCAGCAAATGAAATTTACTCTGGCCGAGATTTCGGAACTGTTGAGTATGCGCCAGGACCCCGAGGGCGCTTGCGAGAACATACGAAATCTTACGGCAACCAAGCTAACCGAAATCGAAGAACGTATTGCCGTGTTGGATTCTTTGCGGCAGGAGTTCCGCAGTCTTATTGATTTGTGCGATCAGCGCAACAGCGCTTGTCCTATCATTAAGGAGTGGGATCAGGGTAAAAAAAAGCAGTCGCAGAATTTGCTTGATGAAGTTACCCCCTGATTTACCAGATTCTTTGTTAACGCAAGGCTGTTTCCGATTCCAACTGGGCTTTTTTTAGCTGAGGGCTTTTACCCAGCTGAAGGCTCTTACCCAGCTGAAGGCTCTTACCCAGCTGAAGGCTCTTACCCAGCTGAAGGCTCTTACCCAACTGAAGGCTCTTACCCAGCTGAAGGCTCTTACCCAGCTGAAGGCTCTTACCCAACTGAAGGCTCTTTCTTAGCTGAGGGCTCTTACCAACCCCAGACCACGCCTTCCAGCAATCTTTCGATACCGGCGTAGTCAGCGGTTTTGGTTTGTTGAAAATACCGAGCCTTTTTGCTGTAACGGGACAAGAGATTTTGGGCTGCCACGGCGCCTTCTTTAGAGACTAAAAAATCTGCAAGTTTGTGGGTTTGTTCTTTTAAACGGTGGCTGATTGTCAGGGTCTGGTTGGGAAGGGGGCGGGTTTTTTTAAGGATACGGATTTTCAAACGCTCACTCTTGGGCAGCTGCCGGTAACTGGTATTGCGTAATATGGCGGCGACACAGGCGCCGTTGGTAAAGCTGGAATACACTTCTTTCATGCCGCCGGAAACTTCATGGAGAATGGGTTGTAATAAGGGGTTAGGAAAAAACTCGTATACCAGACTGGTACCCAGGTTGGGGGAAACGATACCGCAAATACGTTTGCCCACCAGTGATCGAGTGGATTTGATGTTGGTGTTCTTCTTCGTTATCAGGTAAAAGCCAATCTGACCCGGCAAGGCTGCGATGGGGGTGTGATTTAAATGTTTGACTCTCCAGGCGGTAAAATGAGGCCCATCAAAGACAATGTCGTATTTGTTTTTGCGCATTTTTTGGCTGTAGTCAGCCCAACCTGCGGGTGCTTCATAGACAACTTTTACACCCAAGAGGTCGCTGAGTTTGGCGGCGATGGGCGCATAGGTTTCGCGGCCTTTATCGGGGGTTTCCCTCGGAGGCGCTGACAAAATATATTGCTGTGGTTCGACCTCTGCACTAACCGCCGGTGCAAGCCATGCCAGTAAGGGAATCCATAAGAATGTGATGTGGTACAACGCAGTGGCGTACCGCATTTTCATTAATTCACTCCTTTGACGTCTATTGAATGGTTTGTCCCGGCACGGTTTCACTCCCGGGGGCAGTCCTAACCGCCCCCGGTATTATACAGAAAATCAGCGGCGTACGCAGTGTGAAATCTTAGTCACCTAAAGGTTCGATATCCTGTTGGTCAATAGTGGGTGGATGATTTTCGTGATGTTTGACCTGTTTTTTCATGCGCTGGCTATGTTCTTCCAGTTGTCGTCTCACAGCTTCGAAGGCATCGCTGATGGTTACATAAGCATTTTCATGCTGATGTTTATCGTGTGATTCACGGCTTGCCGCAATCTCCTTGCCCGGCACAGTGATATCGATGGTGGTGTGGTACAAATTACCTTTGTGTTGGTGGTTGTGAGAACACTCAAATATAACCTGGCATTGAGTGATGTGTGGAAAGTGTTTATTGAGTTTTTCGGCTTTGGCTCGAATGTGCTGGTCTAGAGATTCGGTTGCTTCGATGTTTCTATAAGTAATTTGCAAGGGTAATTTCATATTCACCTCATTTATCCCGTACAGAATTCACCAAACGTCTTTGACGTGTATAAATTATAACGGGAGATTGTGTATAGAATTGTGTAAAACTTGTGTCTTTGCAGAACGTGCAGGGTTTGGTGTGAATGGTTTTTTTGTGTGTAGCGGTTAGCATGCCTTACCTTTTTCTTATCCTGTTTTAAATTCTATCCTATGGATTTATAGCATTGTTTGACGTGGGTCATTTTTCGTTAAGGTTTCTCCCTTGAAGCATTTTTGTTTCTGAAATAGCGATATGCTTACGTGTTGGACTCAAATTCACCGGTCAGCGTGGACTGGGCTAATACGTGTTGTCGCACTATTTGTAAGAGTTTTTTCCCCGGGATTTTTCCCAGGTCCGGCAATACGGTATTCAGGGCATATAGCGTATGGCGATAGCGGTGTTTGCCGTTCACCAGGCAAGGTCCGTTGTAATCCGATGTTTTCCAGTCGTTTAAAGCCAATTGGGTGCCTGGCGGCAAGGACCGGGTCTGAACTCCCTCGGGTAGCGACTGGCACTGAGGTGGCAGGTTGTACAAAACCCAGTGAATCCAAGGGGCTTCCGGGGTTTGGGGGTCGGCGTCCGTATCTTCTACCACCAGAGTCAGGCTTTTCGTGCCGCTGGGTGGGTCCTGCCACTGCAACGGTGGAGATACGTCTTCACCTCGACAGGTATAGCGTACTGGGATTACATCGTTGTTGTTAAAGGCGCTGGATTGGATGCAAAAGACCATGGCTTCCTCGTGCAGATTTGCTGACTGGACACACAGCTCTTCAGGTTTAAAATAACCGCTCCGGTTTTCTACTCCTGATTATAGTGTAGTAAAAAATTTCAGGGCTTCATCAACTTCATAAAGCAGCGATTATTATGTTGTATTTTAAAGGCTTACACCTACGCCGTGGACCCAGGCTATTGTTGCGGGACGTGTCGCTGAATATTCATCCCAAATTTAAAGTGGGTATTACCGGTGCCAACGGCAGCGGCAAGTCCAGTCTGTTTGAGCTTATATTGGGTCGCTTGGGACAGGATCAGGGTGAATTCAGTGTGCCGGCTCCGTGGACCGTCGCACATGTGGCCCAGGAGACACCCGCTGTCAATCGCTCTGCGTTGGATTATGTAATGGACGGTGATAAGGAACTGCGCCAGGTGGAGGCAGAGCTGCAATTAGCGGAAGCCGGCGAAGACGGTATGCAGTTGGCTCATTGGCATGGGGTATTGGAGTCCATAGGCGGTCACAGTGCCAATGCGAGGGCCGCCGTATTATTAAATGGGCTGGGGTTTACTCAGGCTCAGCAAAGTTTGCCGGTGAATCAATTTTCCGGTGGTTGGCGGATGCGACTGAATCTGGCTCAGGCACTTATGTGTCGTTCCGATTTGTTGTTGCTGGACGAGCCCACCAACCATTTGGATCTGGATGCGGTGATTTGGCTGGAACAGTGGTTGGGTTCCTATCAAGGCACTTTATTACTGATTTCTCATGACCGGGTTTTTCTCGATGGAGTGGTGGATCATGTGTTGGCGCTGGAGCAAGGCGAGGCGCTGTTGTTCAGCGGTAACTATTCTCTATACGAGGGACAAAGAGCCCAACGCTTGGCGCAGCAAACGGCTTTATACAGTAAGCAACAGCGACAAATAAAGCACATGGAGGCCTTTGTGCAACGCTTTCGTGCCAAGGCCAGCAAAGCGCGGCAGGCTCAAAGTCGCCTCAAAGCACTGGAACGTATGCAGCTTATCGATCAAGCCCATGTGGACAGCGCCTATCGCTTTGAGTTTGCTGCCGTTGAAGCACCGCCCTTGTTACTGCAGTTGGAACAGGGATGTGTTAAGTACGGTGCAACAACTGTGCTGGAAAACATTGATTTTACCCTGCGCAGCGGTGATCGTTTGGGTTTGATCGGCCCCAATGGCGCGGGGAAAACCACGCTCATTCGTCTATTGGCCGGGGAGTTGGCGAACGGGGTTGAGGGGGAGCTGCGACGTCCGCCGGGATTGCGTTTGGGTTATTTTGCCCAGCATCAATTGGAGCAATTGGATGCTCAGGCTTCACCCTTGTTGCATTTACAACGTCTGGACCCGCGTGCATCCGAACAAAATTTGCGGGATTTTCTTGGGGGCTTTGGATTTGACGGAGACCGGGTACAGGAAGCGGTGGCACCGTTTTCCGGTGGTGAGAAGGCGCGACTGGTGTTGGCTTTGTTAATCTACCAAAAACCCAATTTGTTGTTGTTGGATGAACCCACCAACCATTTGGACCTGGAGATGCGCCACAGCCTGAATCATGCCTTGCAAAGTTATACCGGTGCCATGTTGCTGGTTTCCCATGATCGTTATTTGTTAGAAAGTGTCTGCGATCAGTTTTACCTGGTGGCTAATAGAAGCGTGAATCTTTTTGACGGCGATTTAGACGACTACCGGCGTTGGTCCTTGGAGCACAAAGCGGTAACGGCACAGACTTGTGACGACATGAGCCAATCCGCTCAAGACGCAAAAACCGTCAATAAAAAAGAGCAGCGGCGCCAGGCTGCGGCACAGCGTACGCTTACCGAACCTTTGCGAAAAAAAATCAAACAGCTGGAAGTCGGTATTGGGGATCTTGAAGGGGAGCAGAAGCAAATCCAGGAGGAATTGGCCCAACCGCAAATATACAGCGACAATCATAAATCGCAACTGAAACAACTGCTGCAGCAACAAAGTGATATTTCGACTCAGTTGCAAGATCTCGAAGCGCAATGGCTGGACCTGATGGAGCAATTGCAGCAATTAGAGGCGAACTGACAGCGTGTCCCCAGGGTAACGCGTTCCATAGTATCGTGCATAGAGTGCGTCCTTGCACTTTGCACTGGGGGCGTAGCGCCTGATTTGTCCCTCAGGCTGGGTGTACCGAACTGTCCAATAAGACGCCGCTGACATGCTTACAACTGCTTGGCTACCAGCAGCTCGACGGTGCTTTCACGCCGATGGAGTTGTAGGTTAACTGAGTACAACCGGTGTCATCGGTTTGTCCGCCTTGAGCCGTGGCCACAATCTCGTAGCAGGACGTAATGGGGCAAGCGGTTGTAGCTGCCGTAACGCTAAGGGCATAATGACCCTCTTGGGAGGTGGTGCCCAAACCAATGCTGGTCAAGTTAGTGGTGTAGGTTTTATTGTCCAGATAGAACTGTTCCATTCTGGATGCCCCGTCCATCAAAGAAGATTTGGCGTCACTGCGTTTACCCTTCATCATGCTTTTTTGGAACGAGGGTAGTGCCACCATGGAGATGATGCCAATAATCACTATGACAATCATTAATTCAATGAGGGTAAAACCTTTTGTCGATCTGTTCACTTTAGTTTCCTTTTCTGTAGTTTCTAGTTAAAGGCTGGGGACACCGTTATTGTTCCTCGGGATGCCAGTAGGTCTTCCAGCGCAGTTTGGTTTTCACCTTGGCCTTGGACAGGTCCGGTGCCATGATATTGTCGCCGGTCAGGTACACGACTTCGGCTGGAATACCGGCGGAACTTAAATCACGGTGCCGATCAGCCGTGGTCAAGATGCCGTCCGTAGTAACGATGTAATCGATTACCGCCGTAGCGTCTTCCATAGACACGGTATACAGTCGACCCTCACCTTCGCTGGGTGAGCAATCGATGACGGTCTGATTGGTGTCGATATCCGGTACCGGAGGCAAATAGGAAGTGAAATAAATATGGCCGGCCAGGGTGGTGGCTGTGGCCAGGATTTTTTCACCCGGTGCATCCAGAAACATTTTCCAGCCGTAATACAGACTGGGAACATTGTTGCCACAGCTGGCATCCTGCAGGCAGTTATTGGTTACATCACCCAATTGAGCTGTGGTGATGGCCGCCGGTGGGCTGCTCGCAGCTGGGCCATAGATGTAAGTCCGCGTGGGCAAGCCGGGGGCTCCGTACATGTAAGGATAAATCTCCCGGTCTTTGATCATAAACATGGCATTGTTGGTATCCGTACTTAAAGGATCGGTACGATCACCGGAGCCGACGATAATGCCATCATAGGGACTGGTGTTGTCTTTAAACTGGACAAAGTCAATGCGATGGAAAAAGCGACGGTCGTTTGCATTGGTGGGAGTGGCCTCGGCATGACGACCTACGCTGGCCACCGGCCATAGTGCGATATAGTCGGAACCGGCCGGGTGCAGATCCACCCGCCAAATTTTGCCACCGGTATCACCGAAGTAAATCCGATCCAGTAAACCGTCATTCAAGTAGGCATCGGCTGTGGTTACCGTACTGGGGATGCTGTCGGTTAGCTGCGGGTGGGTAAACGTTTTCGTGGTGGGGTCGTAGCCGATGCTCGTCCCTTTAACCGCCTTCCAAATCAAGGCGCCGGTTTCCGCGTTGACGATGTACAGGGCATTGCCTTCTGTATCGTCGGAGCCCACCACGGCACGGGTGTCTTTATTGACGTCATAACCACCGGCAAAGACAGCCACCGCAGTGCGTGTCACTACGTTGGGTACAACGGTATTGTCTGTAGTAACGTTAATATAACCGTCCAGGGAACTGACTCTGGGTGCTGAAAAGGTCAAGCCCAGTTCATCAAATTGACCGCCGCTGGTTTTTTCAATGGTCCAGAGTTTTGTCGGTGCACTGTCCGGATTGGTGACGTCCAGGGCATACATGCCCTTACCGCCACGGCGTAAGCCGAAGTAAATGCGGGCGGTGGTGGGCACCCCATTGGTGCCGTACTCAACAAAGCCGCTGGGAGGACCATCGACACCGTAGAGATGACTTCCTACCTGGTTATAGAGCAATCGTTGTTGGATGCCCATGGTGAGGCGCGGCATATAGCCCCATACTTCCGTGCCCAGCTGGCCGCCGGTGCTGTCTGTGTTTTTAAACTGGTGCATAAAGCCGTCGTTGCCGCCCATGAAGATACGAATATCCGGGACGGTGGCGCCATTGCTTTGACCGTAGTTGATGGGCAAGGGGCGGGAGTGCAGCGGGTCCCCCAACATCCAAGGACGGGCCTCGTTGACTTGGTTATCGCCGTCGTCATCGGAGCGGTCGTAACCACGCATGTATAGTGCAATATCAGTGTAGCTATACTTGGTGCTGTCAACCAATGAACCGATATTGGTTTGGAAATAGGTGTCACTGGCTACATTGGATCCTGTGCCCGCATCCAGTGCTTTCACCGGCGTGGTGGCATCGCTGGTATCCTCATAGTACAGGATGCGGCTTCCGGCCGCATTGGTGGTGCCCGGGTCTCCACCCAGAAAACCCGGAATTTTCTGCCCGGCGCCACCACGGGCCACAGAGCGTCCGTCACGGCCAGCCACTTCGTTGCGGTCCGGATTGGCGGGTGGAAGTGTGGCTGGGTCGGTCCAGTAAGTTAAAGCGTCATAGTGGATGCGACCGTCCTGAGCGACGGCATTAACGTTGTTCGCGTCTTTCAGCAAGGCGTTGGGATCGGCCAGGTCCAGGCGCAGTTTTTTCAGGTTACCGGGCCAGCGGGGTTTGCCGTCGGCATCCGCGCGGAACAGTGCAATATACACATTGTCGATGATTTCTGCCCGGTTCAATACGCTCACCGGCACTGATGCTGCGGTAAAGGTGGTACTGACACTGAGTATTTCACGGAACATATTGCTCAGGGTTTTTACCAGTTGTTCCGGGTCGTCAGACCACTCATAGGCTGATGAAGTACCACCGGCATTGGCATAACCGTCGGCGCTGTTGTCCGCTGGTACGGAATCAATAAAAAAGGATGTGACGTTTTGTTTACCCGCCAACGGTTCGATCAGGTCGGTGGTGTAGAGCCAGTTCAAATAGGCCTGAAAATCGTCGCTGCTGAAAGCGGCTGCACCGGGACCGCCACCACCGGTTCGCCCAAAATTCAAACCCGTGGTAGCTTGAATTTGGGTATCGGTGTCCGCATCCTGGGATGTGGTTTGAAACATGAAGTTAACGGTGAAAATCTTGGCGCAATGGTCGGGTACCACATTACCGTTACGCACCAGGCGGAACGGGGTGATGTAGGTGCCCGGCGTGTTGTAAAGTCCGTCTGCATTGGTTTCCGCTGCCATATCCCGTAGTGCCAGACCGCCGGCAATGCTTGCGTCATCGAGATTGGTGCTTACGGTTCGGTCACCAAAATCCCGGTACCCCAAATGACCGCTCCACACGCCTTGAGCCGTCAGATAACGATAGAATTCCCAGTACAATTCCTTGGCTTGAAAGCTGTGATTAATCGTTCCCCCGGGGATGGGGATATTGTTAAGCTTGGCATGAAAGGCTTGTTTGTTGGTGTCACGGGAAACCAAGTTGCCGCTTGCGTCAAAAACATCCGGCTGAATTTCCAAAAAGCGCTGTACCACATAGCCACCGCCACTGCAGCCGGAATCCAGGGGGCCGGTGCAACCCTGGTCATGGGCATGGCTCATCATCAGGCCGATATTCAAACCACCCAAGGGCTCCAGTACTTTTTTCAACACTGCGCGCAAGACGTCGAACTTGGTATAGGATTGACCGGCTGCCAGGGTCGGCAAGTAAGCGGCAATACTGTCGCACTGGCCGGCACTGGTGCAGGCCGATGAGCCCAAATTGGTTTGATAATCCAACATAAACATGACATAGGGCTTGGTGCTGCTGCCCTGGACATTGTTAATGTAGATGTCCGAGTCATCTGCCAGGATCGGTAAGCTGAAAAACAGCATACTGAACAGCAGTACCGGTAGTAATTTGCTTTGCTTGCTGGTAAACATCATCAACCTCGATTGCATAGAGTTGTACTGATATTGTTTTGTTGTATTTATTTGGTTCATCGTATTTGGTTCATCGTTGTCTTGGATTAAATCCGTGGAATCAACAGCAACATGCCTTGGTGTAATACCTCGCGGCCTTTACGCCCGGCGGTACCGTCATAGTCGCTTTTTATGTCAAACAAGGCGGTGGCAAATTTGTCCTTGCTCACGCCTAATCCCCGCGGGGGGCTTTTGATGCCCTGTTCGGTTAAGGTTAAAACCGTGGTGTTGGTAAATTCAGTCAATCCGGAGGGGCTAACATTGTTGGTTATGGTGCCGGCATTGCCAGTCACGTTGAATGCGGTGGTATAGTTTTCCACAATACTGTCGATTCCCGCTTGCGCCAGCTGGCGTGCACTCATGTTTTCTTCATGAATGCCGGCAATACGTAATTCATTGTTACTGGAACGCATGGCGGCAACGGCAATAATGGTGATAATCACCAGAAAAGACAGAGAAGTGAGTAACACCACGCCTTTTTGCTGGCGTCCGAGTTTGTTACCGGTTCTGAAGGAAGTTGATTTCATAGTGGTTCCTTATTGCTTGCCTTATTCATTAATAACCGCCACCGGCCATGCGCGAGACAATATAGGTATTGCGCAAAACCGCTGTGGTGGAAAAGACTCGACGGTAGTAACCGTCGTTGGTTGCAACGCTGGGGTCGGTGGCATTGGGAAAATAAATATCTCCCAGTTGGTACGACTTGGCATTGGTGTAGCCGTCCACGGCACGTTTGGATCGGGCCAACACATACACCTGGGCTGAAATGGCATAGCGCAGGTCCGTGGTCAAATTGCCCGATTTGTGGGTATCGACAAAACCGTCTTTGTCCGTATCCAGCCCGAAGACAATGTGAAAATATTCGATACCCTCCACCAAAACATCGCGGCGCATGGAAGGAGTGCTGCTGCTTCCCGGTATCATAGTTTGGCGTACCAGCTGATGGTTTTGGTCGATATAAAACAAGTGTTCCTTGTACTCCCAGTCTTTACCGGGATAAGCGCTCATATCCTGTGGTGCGATATAGGTGTGGCGAATAGTGGAATAGTCAGTACGGAAATACATCTGCCCGGCCACGTGTGTGCCGGTAAACTCCTCACCCTTAACCCGTTTGGTACGCAGAAAGTCTGAAGCCACCGGGCTGACTTTGTAATCACCGGCCACGCAGCCAAATTTGGCTTCAGCGCCGGCGAATTGCTTGTAATACATGAGTGAGTAGGTGGCGGTACCATTGTCTGCCCGTCCTGTGACGCTGGCTTCCGTGGTCGGTTGACAGCTGTGAAGTGAAATCGTCCCTTCGGGTTTAATTAAGGCCGGGTCCGTGTAGCCACCCCAAAAATGTACCATTTCCAGCTCATTTACCAGGGCCTTTAAGGCATAACGGCCGTTGTCCTGGATGTAGCCGATTTCGTCGCTTTGCTTGTAGCTGATTTTGTTTTGGATAAACAAGGTGCCGATGGCGCCGGTGACCAGTAAACCCAGTACCATAGCAACCATTAACTCGATCAAAGACAATCCGGATTCTTTATTCAATGTCATAACGGCAATCTTCTACATTTGGTTGAAAATGAAGGTTTCCACAACCAGTACCCGGCGAAACTCGTCATTGGCGCCATAAAGGCCCAAACCCTGGCCGCAGGTGTTGATGGTTGGGTTGGAGAGAGCCGTTTTACCGTGCCAGGCAATGGCTACGGTGTAGGCGCCGGATATGCCCCCTGCCGGTCCGCTGATGCAAGCCGTAGGTTGGTTCAGCCCGCCGGCATAAGTGCTGGAGCTGGCAACCTGCTCGGTAACGCCATCCAGTATCTGTTCTAAGTACCACAAATCATGAGTTGCCATTTGTGCTGAGGTACAGGGTTCTGCGGATACGGTGGTGCCGCTGACAACCCTTTGGGGCAAACAACGGGGAGTCGGTTCGGTTCCCAGTGAGGCACGGCCAATCGTGGTGGTGGCACCGCCGGTATAGGAGTTCAGTACCGTGGGGTTGCTGCGCATGCGCTCAATAATCTCATTGGTCAGGGAGGTAGCCGTCATGCGCTGCACCGCGTCATAGTTGGATTTTTTTGCAACCACTTGCAGTTTGGCAATGCCGATCAAGCCAATGGAAAAAATAAAAATGGCAATCAACACTTCCAGCATGGAAGTACCCAGCATGGAAGTACCCAGCATGGAAGTACCGAGCTTGGGTTTACTCATAGAAGTACCCATCACAGATGTACCCAACGCTGAAGTCCCGCTCAAATGCAACTTGGAGTTTCCTTGTTTATGCAGTGAAGTAGCCATAGGGGTATCCTTGGGGGTGTTATGGGGCACAGGTCACGCCATCCAGGGGAGTGATGACACTGGGACGGCCGGAAGCCTGAATTTGGATCTGGCGACCATAGTCAGCGCCTCGATTGTCGCAAATACCGAAGCTGGCCATGCTGCCGGATACACTGCTGCCGTCACGATTAAATGCGACGAGCTGACTGGCGGCGGAGTTGGTCTTAATGGTAATGCCGGTTTCGGCCTCCACCAAGGCCAGGATTTTGTCGTTTTGGGTGGCATCGTAGGCCATGTTGGTTCTACTGGTTCCCAGGGAATACACCAGCCAACCGTTGGACCAATCCTGATTGGAGCCGCCACAAGCAGTGGCGCTGGCAGCGTTACAAACGGCCACAGTGCCGCGCAACTTGGTGGCTTCGGCCCGGGCCAATAGCATGGAAGACAACATGCTGTTGGATAAGCTGGTGATATTGGAGCTTCTGTTCAAGCTGATAAAACTGGGCAATGCCACAGACATGAGTATGGCCAGAATGGCGAGAGTCATCATTAATTCGATCAGCGTAAAGCCTTTAAACTGTTTCATCATTGTTTACCGCATTGTAATGTTGAATAGTTGCCCTCCTGTCCTTGAGGTTTTAACCATTAGGTCGTCCTGTTGCCCTATATCGGGGGAGGCTAAAAAAAGATGAGAGTGAAACCGGGGAACTCGGGTTTTAAAGGATCAGGGGGTTTGTTTTCCCCGACGAACGGTTTTTCAGGGGCTGGTGCGAGAAAAAAAAATGTGATTCAGTGCGTGTTTTGTTTGTGAATTCAGAAAGGTTTTTCAGGCTTTATTTCAAGCGGCCAATGATAAACAGTCCACAGCAAAACAGTGAGCCGGTTCGCAATAAGGGGCCGTATGCCAGGCTCAAGGAAGTGTTAGGGTGTGATGAGAAAGCGGCGTACCACAATAGTAAATCCATTTTTACAAACACGGGAATAAACACGACGATGTTAATAAAGAACAGAATTAACAGGCCGCGTATATCTATGCTGGAGAGTGCCCGCAGTGCAAATAAGGAAGGGAGGAAGGCGCCACCCAGCATACAACTGATCGCAAATAACACTTGGAAGTTCAGTGGGCCGACATTGGGATCGCGGCTCAACCAGTCCATGAAAAACAGGTAGCCCTGAGCGGTTAAAGGTTGCCCTGCCATGACCCAGGAATACAGCAAGGCCAAGGGGGCCAAAAAAGCACTGTAGAGCCAGAGGTTGGATGGTAGCCGCAGCTGCAGCATTCCCAGACGCTGTAAGACATAGACTGCAGGAATGAATAGCATTAGTAGCGGCGGTAGATGAAAAAACACCGTGCCGGCAAATACATTGTCCACACGGTAGATCAGTGCGGTGATCAAATAAATGACGGCAATAAAAAGGGGAGTGACAAACAGCAGCTGAATCATGCCCTTGCGATTCCTGTTGGTAAGGGTGTTACCGCTTTTTTGGAATGTAAAAGTGTATCAGATTCGGGGGGTGAATAAAAAAGCCACCTCCCGACCTTCCTGGCCGGGCGGTGGCTTCACTCACAGAACAACTGTAAAGAGCTGTAAAAAATTCTAGCGTTTGATAAATTCGGCGCCGTCACTCCATACTTTCGGTTGGCCGGTAGCGCGGGTAAATATCAGCCGGGCTTCTGCACTGCGCAAGGAAACCATATCCAGGCTGTCGCACTTAGGACATTGAATTCCTTTGAATTTTGCCATATGCAGCAGAGCAGCCAGAAAGGGTACAATGGTGATATACAGCATTTCCAAATATAAGCCCGCCAGCATGGTTATGAGGATGGCAGCGATGTAGCCTAAAGCGCTGTTTGGATAGTAGTTACGTGCTTTGCCGGTATATCCGCAATGCTTGCAGATTTTGTGATCCATAAATGTTACCCCATAACCCTAAGTTTCGAATAATTTCTACATATGTTGTAGTGTTTTTTAGATTATAGGGTGGGTTTTCTTAATCAGAGCTGAACGATGTAATCATATTCCTACTCTATTTTTAGAAATTGCGGAAGAAATTGAGCTAAATCAATTTTAAGTGAAATTTCCGCATTTATTCCAAGACTTGGCGTTGAAATCTTACCGTAACCTGACGCTCTTGTAGGTATTTAAACAGAAATTCGTAGCAGCGTGGTTGAGCCCCAATGTGTTCGGGTGCATAAAGGCCCGGGTGAGTAAGGTAATCTTGCAAAATGAGTTCGGCAGTGGCGCAACAGGTATAACCTGTGGTGCGAGCCATAGAGCTAATTCCGGATTGAGGATCATATTCATCATACAAAAAAGCGCTGACTTGAGTGGCCACCGGTGTGGGGGTTTTACTGGTACCACTCATCTCTACTTGCAGTACCGTAAATTCCACCTCCTCCGCATCCAATTGCCACTGTTTTTCCAGTATTTGCGAAGTGAATTGCAACGGACTCATGGCTTGTCCGGGGAGTGGGGTGCTGTCGAAAAATCCTCCTTTAATCAAAGCGTTAATTAAGTTTGCGTGGCCTGGGTAACGCAGGGTTTTTTCTTCCATTTGAGGGATGTGGGGCATAGTGGAAAGCAGGCTGCGTAAGCCATCTGTGTTGAATGCTTCCAGGGTTCCAATATTTTCAATGCTGACTAACTCGCAGTCGGAGAGGGCGGGTTTGATTAATATTTCCCCGTTAACCATTAGGCGAGCCGGGCGTGTGTATTCTTCAATAACGTCTATGGGTGAAAATGGTGCCTTGTACTGAAACGGCCACAGCCTTTGTTTGGGCAGCCCTCCCACCAGACAGCGGAAGCGATCGATCTGTAAGTGTTGGTCATAATGCCCCAATATAATATTGCTCAAGCCGGGGGCTACCCCCATATCCACCACCGCAATAGCAGCGTGTTTCTTTGCCAGCTCCGCCAAGGGGAGGGGATCTTCCGGAAAAAAAGAAATATCCACTACATGACAACCTAATTCCAGAACCTGTTTTAGGGTCTGGAATCCAAGAAAACCGGGAACAGCATTTATGACCAAGTCGTGGTTTTTTGCTTCACCCGCCAAGGCGACGGGGTCGGTGACATCCAATGGTAAGGTTCTAAGGTTGTTTCTTTCCAAAGTCGAAAGTGCGGTGGTAGAGATGTCTGCAGCCGTAACCCGGTGCCGTTGCGACAGGTCCAGAGCCATGGCGCTACCAACCCTACCTGCACCCAAGACAATAATTTTGGCCATGTTGTTCTCCGCTCATCCGCCCACAATTTGAGTTCCAAATGCATATAGTTTGCCCATCCTGTATGGATTCAGCAAATGTGCTTTGTGTCCTGTTTTGTCACGTTGTTGGGTTCAGTATGGGGATTTTTTAGCCGAAAAGGGATTATCTGGGGGTTTATCCAGGCACTTTGTCCAATTTTAAGTTAGGGTACGATGATGAATTGCGCCAAACTGGCGTCTTTGCAACAACAACGGAATAACGCCGACCGGCTTTCCGAAAAGTTGGCCTGGACCATGGTGGGTCTGTGCGTGGCTTTAGCGTTTATACACCATACTTGGGGGCAGGTTTTTTTGTTGGCGCTACCGGCTGCCGTCATGATCACTGCGGTGACCCGGTTGCGCAGGGGGACACGTTTTAGCCGAGTGGTCGTCGCCGGCCTGTTTATGTTTTTTGCGGCGGTGCAAATCAACCAATCCCAGGGCATGATTGAAATGCATTTCGGGATTTTCGTCTTTCTGGCGTTTTTACTGCATTATCGCGACTGGCTGCCGGTGGCTTGTGCGGCTGTCTTAATTGTCCTGCATCATGTTTGTTTTTTCTTTTTACAGGCCGCGGGATTTCCTGTGTATGTGATGCCGGATGTTTCCCAGTTTGGGATAGTGTTGTTGCATGGGTTTTATGTGGCGTTTGAATCCGCTGTGCTGATTT